>JAESQG010000132.1 GCA_016765265.1 Pseudomonadales bacterium
CAGACAATCTATCTAAGCTATGCTCCCGCGCTAGAGATTCTGCCACGGGCCCATCGGGCAGTGCCACGACAACCTTTCGGTTCAAATCAAGACAATCTTTAACAATGTCTTCGATTGCTCTACACGCACTGTAATCAAGAGCAGGGGTGTCACATAAATCGAGTACCAGTACTTGATAATTCTGTTCGTAAGCAAACATACGCACCATTTCTTTTGCTGCACCAAAACTCACTGGACCGCCTAGGTGAAATAGAAGTAGTTCCCCATTGGTTTTTTTAAGATGCTACTCTCTTCCTCTGACAGAGCAGCTTCCGTTTCAGCGTCTCTAATGATTTTAATGTTAGATAGTTGCAGGTCTGATTGGCGTTTAAGAAATATTAAACAGGCCATGATCATTCCGGTGCCAACTGCGATGATAAGGTCTACAAAAACAGTCATAAACAGGACGACGAACATCATGATCACTCCCGCGCGGGAGGAGCGGTGGGCGCGCTTGAGGTAATCCCAGTCAATAATATCGGTGCCGACCTTAATTAAAATTCCCGCTAGGACAACATGAGGGATATAACTTGCGGCAGTCCCCAACCCCAATACGATAGACAGTAGAACTAGCGCATGCAGTGCGCCGGAAATGGGAGTTTGACCACCGGCTCTGACATTTATCATTGTCCTCATGGTGGCGCCAGCGCCGGGCAAGCCACCAAATAGGCCTGCGACGGTATTTCCGATGCCTTGTCCTATGAGTTCTCTATTTGAGTTGTGATGGGTGCGAGTAATATTGTCTGCTACCAGCGAGGTCAATAGTGAATCTATAGTCCCTAATAAGGCCAACATCAGGGCAGATTTTATCATGCCTGGTAGCAGTTCTATTGTGATGATGGGTAATGATGGAGCAGGAATACCCGTAGGGATATCGCCGAGGATAGTAACGCCTTCGTTGGGCAAGACAAAATATAATAACAACGTGCCGATAAGTAGTGCCAGCAGCGGAGATGGCAGAAAGCGGCTTATTTTAGAAGGAGTCAGGTAAACTATAGCAATGGTCAATAGTCCTAGCGCTAACGCTAACCCGTTAGGCGAGAATATAGCAGTAGGCAAGGCCTCCAGGGAAGACATTGGACCGCCTGCTGCGGGGTGCCCTAATAATGGTCCCAATTGCAAAATAATAATGATGACGCCGATACCACTCATAAACCCGGATATAACCGGCTGCGGTACATNATTGATATANCCACCNATACGGCAAACNCCGAAAAGAATTTGAAACAAACCNCCCATCATGACNACGGTGAAAGCNAGNGCNGGNCCCTGAACNGGATCAAGGGCAACGTATTCAGTNAAAATNGCGGTCATCACCACNGTCATGGGNCCGGTAGGGCCGGACACTTGCGCNGGTGTTCCACCGAATAAAGCGGCAAATAAACCAACGAATATTGCTCCATAGAGTCCAGCAATGGGGCCNGCNCCGGATGAAACACCAAAAGCTAAGGCAAGCGGCAGAGCAACCACTGCGGCAGTAAGGCCACCGAAGATATCGCCCCGGATATTATTGAAGTGAAGGCCATTAACGAGTTGCAATTAANATGCTCCAAAAGGTTAGTNCAAAAGATTCCGGAGTATACCAGTGCTGCGCTATTTGCAAACAGTTAGAGCTACTATGGGGTGAATTGGTTTTGTTACAGAATCTATTGGGTGCCCTTTAGATGCAGTTCAAGGCAGGTTTTGCACTTNTNTTGGGCGGAAATGNCATTGATGCGTGATGACTGNTCAGTATTTGTTCTCAGTGATGTTTGACCACAGACACCCTCATCTTGGTCACGTCTATCCCTAACAAGTATCCCTAACAAGATCCACTTTTTATTAAATAAAGAGGATTTGCGCACCACCCACCAAGGTACCAAGCAGTCCTCCGAAGGCGACTATCATAGCCGCTTCTGATGACAGTACCTCTTGCAGGAAGGTCATAAATTCGTTCACCGTCGCTTGTGGCTTAGAGCGCATAATCTCCAGGACGTCAAAGTTCTTGTCTACGTAATCACTCACTTGGTCTTTTAATGGTGTCATGTTTTCCATCACTTCTTTTATCACCCAAGCACGCATACTTTTCTTTTGTTCTTCTGGTAAAGCTTGAGAGAGTATCGGGCCCACCTCTGGGATATTCCTTGGGATTGCGGAATCTAGGTGGTAGTCGAAATTTTGAGAAATGATCTCCTCATTGATTTGGTCGATCANCAATGAAATCAATTCTGGCAGCACCAGAAAGTCTTTGGCGATAATCTCTTGGATATTGTCGAGGAGTTCAAATTGTCTCGAAGGAACGGCGCCTTGCAGCGTAAAGCCTAGGATACGTTTTGGCTCTTTTGGCAGAAATAGCATCACCAGTGCCAAATAGTTTGTCACCAGCCCGACAATTCCCCCGACTATTGGCATCAGCCAGTAAGGCGCGCCCGCAACGTAAAGTCCAAATTGCAAAAACCCAAGTANGCCGCCGAATACGGCACCNTAAGCGACAATAAAGCGGATCTCACGGCTAGCGATACCGTAGACGATCTTCTCCATGATATCGGGTTCCATTTCCAATAAACGATTGAGAATGTAGTTGCGGATGCCTACCTTTTCTTGGCCATGCTCCATAAAAAGTTTCAGGGTTTTTGGAGCCTCTATCAGCATATGATCAAACACTTTTTCTTGAAATAGCTTCAGGGTTTCATCTGTTATTAGTGCCTGGTACTGTTCTGGAATACGCTCTTTATTGTCTAGGTATACTTTACCAATCAATTCAATGATGGTTTCCCGATTATTTTTTAACAGTGTTGCGGCATCGATGGAGTCAGCGATGTCGTCCATTTGGATAAGTTCGTTTTCAACTACATTGGCGATCATTTTAGCGAATTTGGGTAAACTGCTGGGGACGATACCTTGATACTTGAATAGACCTAAAACGTTTACTTCATGTACAGGTCGGAACATCATTCGGAGCGCTAACCAGTTTGTGGACAAGCCGATTAGTCCACACACTATGGGGAAGAAAATCATCAACCAACTCATTAACAACTCCTGTACATTTTGAGCTCTTATCAGTAAAAAGGGTCATAACATGATTTAGTCATAACATGATTCGGTCATAACAATATAGTAATGCCAGAATACAGCAAGTAGTAATACAGCAAGGACTGCTACGAAGGTCACGAGCGCTAACACCTACCCCAGAAAAACAGTGTTAGACGCTTAATAATAGATAAACGCTTTATAATAGATAAACGCTTATTCAGTACTACCAAACTTATGTTCAATATAGGCCAACGTACCGAGATGATCTTTATCGACGCCAGAGGCTATTTTACCGCCCGCCATTGTTGCGACTTTCTTTCCGAGCAACGGTATGCTGCTGGTAACGGTAAGGTCGATTTGATTTATCGAGTTTTCACCATCGGCTTTTATGGCGTTGGTTCCCTTCACCGTCAGAGGCACCCCTACAAAGTCTAGGCTGTATTGCCCCAATCTGGAGTGCTCGCCTTGCAGTTCCCAGACCACCGTTGTGATCACCGTATTCTCGCGATCTATAAACTTCCTCAATGCGCGAGGCAAGTTGGCTGGTGCTCTTATTGCGATAGGACGTTTTACTGAAACTATTAATTGATTTCCCTTTTCACCAAATTCGACAATTTCGTAGTCTGAGATGTTGGCCATTTTATAGCGAGAGTGNAAAAAATCTTCATTAAGAAAAACGCTGATGAGGTCGCTAGAAGGGATCGGGTAACGATGTGTTTTGCTGATTTTCATAGGAAGCTTCGATCCTCTTTTCCTGCACAGTAGCAGGGGACGATAGGTTAAATAATCAGATAGTCTGTGTCGTCTATGGGGTCGCGACCGTACCATGATTGGTCTTATGTGACCAGTTTGCCTTGTTATCAGATGATTCAAGAGGTTGTTTACAGCAGTTGGTCTGAACTGTAGCATTAATCGCCAAGGAAATTTTTACCTTGTGATGCGAACATTACCAAATAAGTGGTCATCACCAAATAGCTAGTCATCACGGGATAAGTCGTCATCACGGGATAAGTCGTCATCACGGGATAAGTAGCCGAGTAACGTATGAATATAATTAGATCCAGACTGTCTACTACAGACGCAGTGTTTAAGAAAAGACAGCTGCACTATGAAAACCTCATGTCAGAATTGCGTGAACGGCGTTCGCAATACGGCAAATGGGGGATGAAGCAAAAAACGCGACACGAATCAAAGGGTAAATTGTTACCCCGAGATCGGGTGGAGTTATTGCTTGATCCTGGCTCGCCTTTTTTTGAGATAGGTGATTTGGCGGGCGATGGCCTTTATGAAGGCTTGCCACCCGGCGCAGGTATTATTACTGGCATCGGTCAGGTGTCGGGCGTTACCTGTATGATTATTGCCAATGATGCGCCAGTGAAGGGCGGTACCTATTACGGTATGACCGCTAAAAAACACGTTCGAGCGCAGCGCATAGCTTGGGATCATCGCTTGCCTAATATCACTTTGGTGGACAGTGGCGGGGCGAATTTGCCTGAGCAGCCTGATATATTTCCGGATGTGGGTCAGTACGGCACTGTGTTTAATCAGATTGTGCGGCAGTCGGCTGAAGGTATTCCCCAGATCTCTGTGGTTCACGGTGCTTGCACTGCGGGTGGCACCTATGTGCCTGTGCTCTGTGATGTGACGGTGATTGTTCGCGAGCAGGGTTATCTTCATTTGGGGGGGCCGGAGATTACTTTCGCTGCCACTGGAGAGAAGGTTGATAGAGAGACGTTGGGCGGCGCTGAGATGCATGGCAGCACCAGTGGCGTCATCGATTATTTGGCGGAGAATGATTGGCACGCCTTATCCATGGTTCGTGATATTGTGAAAGATACTTGCCGAAGAGAGAAGTATCAACGACCAGTGGAGAGTCCCGTATTGCCAAGATACGATCCCTCTGAAATTTACGGCATTGTTTCCGACGATCCTAAAATACCCACGGACATGAGAGAGGTGCTGGCCCGAATGTTGGACGATAGCCGGTTCGATGAGTTTAAGGCCAACTACGGGCCCACTCTGCTCTGCGGGTTTGCTCACTTAAATGGTTTTGAAGTGGGTATTCTGGCCAACAATGGTGTTCTCTTTTCTGATAGTTCTTTGAAAGCGGCGCACTTTATCGATCTTTGCTGCAAACGTAATATTCCGTTGCTCTTTATGGCGGACAACACGGGTTATATGGTGGGACGAGAGGCGGAGCATCGCGGCATCTCAAAAGATGGCGCCAAAATGGTGACTGCGATGGCCTCCGCAAATGTACCGAAATATAATATTATCGTGGGCAAGTCNTATGGNGCAGGNCATTTNGGNATGTGNAGTCGNCCCTTCGAGCCTCGNTTTAGTTTTGGCTGGCCNAANGGNAAGTCGGCTTTNTTGGGGCCNGANCAGGCGGCGATGACGCTNTCNATGGTTCAGCGACAAANACATGANCGNGANAATAAAGTNTGGACCGATGAGCANGATGCTGCTTTTAGAAAACCCATTTATGATGAGTTTGAAAAATTCGCCAATATGAGTAATTACGCTGCTCATCTTTGGATTGACAGTATTTTAGACCCCGTGGAAACCAGCGACACCATGGGATTGTTATTGGATATGGCGGCAAGAGAACCGAAGAAGGAAACCGCCTTTGGCGTGTTGAGAATGTAGTATGTTTAAAAAAATTCTAATCGCTAATCGCGGAGAAATTGCTTGCAGGATACACCGAACCTGTGAGCGTATGGGAATAGCAACGGCCACGGTCCATGATCCCGCTGATAGATCTGCCTTGCATGTCAGAACTATTGGCGAATCCATGGAAACACCAAAAGGTTATCTGGATATTGAGCGTATCGTAGAAATTGCGAAAAAGACTAAGGTGGAGGCAATCCATCCCGGGATAGGGTTTCTCTCTGAAAACCCTAATTTTGTTAAAGCTGTTGAGCAGGCTGGACTCACCTTTATCGGTCCTAGTGCTGAGACCATGTCTCGATTTGCCGATAAAGCATCAGCAAAAGCGGAAGTACAGAAACTGGATATTCCCATTATCAAAGGCAGCGAACTGGGTTCCAGTGATGCCAGTGTAATTGAGGAGTGGGTTTTGGATTTAGCCAACAAGGAAGGCTTATCCACGGTTATGTTGAAGGCTACTGCGGGTGGTGGTGGTCGGGGTATACGGGTATTGAACCTAGGGGAAAATATTCGCCCACAGATTGAGTCTGCAATGAGAGAAGCACAAAATGCGTTTGGTGTGCCCGACCTGCTAGTGGAACAGTATGTGGCGGCTGCAAGGCATATTGAGATTCAGTTATTGGGAGATGGTAAGGGTAATGCGCTGCATTTTTATGAGAGAGAATGTTCGCTACAGCGACGTCATCAGAAAGTGATTGAAGAATCACCGGCGAATTCTTTAGGCTCAGAGTTAAGAGATCAGTTGACCGAGGCNGCTATCAAAATCGCTAAGGCGTGTGACTACCGTAGTCTAGGTACGGTTGAATTCTTAGTGAAAGGGGATGCGTTCTTTTTTCTCGAATTGAACCCTCGCTTGCAAGTAGAACATCCGGTGACAGAAGCAATCACTGGAGTTGATCTCGTTGAGTTGCAATTGTGTGTTGCCGATGTGAACGCATTGCCCATGGCGCAGCAGGAGATTGAAGTCTCTGGTCATGCTATTGANGCNCGGGTTTACGCTGAAAATGTTAATGACGGTTTTGCACCTTCTTGTGGTGTGGTAGACCAAATAAAGTTTAGCTCTGATCAGGTTNGAGTAGATTACGGCGTGNGTNCAGGGGATGAGGTTTCTCCNTTNTTTGACCCNATGATTGCGAAAGTGATNAGTTATGAANAGGACAGAGNAAAAGCNCTAAAGGTNTTGGATACCGTCATTAATGGAGCGGTGATNCAAGGGGTTGATACCAATCTCGTCTTCTTGAGTAAGCTGTTAAACGAATCCTGCGTTATTGACGGCAATATAGATAATGGATTTATTGATAACGCCTTGGACCGGCTAACTCTTGTNGAAGAGACNGNCACCCGCTTTTATGCNATCGCAGGGNTTATCCGTCTACTGTCCGATCGAGGTAGCAATGAGAGCAATAAGAAGGATCCTTGGACTAGACAACGNTTCACTAATTGGCGATTAGGGGGTAGTAAGCTGGATGATGCTGGCATTACATTTGCCACCAAAGGTCCTTATCTGGTTTCCATTGGGGGCATGGAGAAAGCTCTGCGTTTTTCCGCCATGGACAACAAGGGACAATTCCAAGTGTTAGTAGCAGAGGAGTTGCTCACTCTGACGGTGACGCCACCCAATGCGACANCATCACTTGAGCAGATNGATGAGCAGAGAAATGAACGGGGCGAGAGACTGACG
Source organism: Pseudomonadales bacterium (assembly GCA_016765265.1). Taxonomy (GTDB): domain Bacteria; phylum Pseudomonadota; class Gammaproteobacteria; order Pseudomonadales; family DC-out160; genus DC-out160. Next base: position 7,403 of record JAESQG010000132.1, read on the forward strand.
CTCAGTGCTAGTTGCCTGATCACTTTTGCCGAAGAGCTAACGCTATTTATAGACTACAGCGTTAGCGACAATAAAATTGAAATACAGTCTTCCATTGGCAGCGTAACGGCTAATATCACTTCGAGTCTTGAGCAGAAGTCTCAAAGCACCTTGAGTAAGGGCACCGTTACAGCTCCGGTTATGGGGCAAGTGGTTAAGGTCAACGTCAGTGTTGGGGATCACGTTAAAAGTGGTGATGTAATTGCCATTCAGGAATCAATGAAAATGGAGCTGTCCATGGTGTCGCTTTGTGATGGTGTGATTGTCAGCCTCAACTGCAAAGAAGGTGACATGATAGAGCGCCATAGTTTTGTTGCTGAGGTTAAGGCGGAATAAAATTAATAAAAGAGGAGCTTATTATGAGTGATTTACCCAAGTTCGTAGAGTTTCATGAAGAGGGACCAAGAGAGGGGTTTCAAAGTGAAACTAAACTTTTTTCTTTAGAAGAGCGCGTTGGGCTTATCGATGCATTGAGCGAAACGGGGTTGTCTCAGATACAGGTTGCATCCTTTGTCAATCCTAAAGCAGTGCCTGCCATGGCTGACGCAGCTGAATTATTTGGTGCCATAAAAAGACGCGAAGGTGTGAATTATACGGGACTTTGGTTAAATGAAAATGGATTCGAGAGAGCAGTAGCTGCACCAGATGTGCATCTCGAAGGTGTCTTTTTGCTTTATACCAGCGAACCGTTTTCAAAAAACAATAACAATTGTGGTATTGAGGCCATGCGTCAGAAGCAGATCGGTTGGCTCGATGTTTATGAGCGTCATGGTGTTGGACTAGATTCTGTTTATATACTGACGGCATTTGGCTGCAATATGCAGGGAGAAATCTCAGAGGAAGTGGTCCTAGAGAACGTCGACTTTATAAAAAATCTATGCGCTGAACGAAATCTAAAAATGCCCAAAATATATCTTGCTGATACCATGGGCTGGGCCAATCCGGTTCAAGTTAAAAGACTCATCGCATTAGTGAGAGAGAAGGCGCCGGATGCAAGAATCGGGATGCATCTTCACGACACTCGAGGAATGGGGGCGGCTAATTTTTTCGCGGCCCTTGAAATGGGAGTGGATCTTTTTGATAGTTCTATTGCGGGCTTAGGGGGGTGCCCATTTGGTTGTTTCGCCGATATGACGGCAGCCGGAAATANATGTACTGAGGATATGGTCTTGATGTGCCATGAACTAGGGATAGAAACCGGTATTGATTTGCCCAAGCTAATTGACGCCGCTCGGTTGGCAGAAAAAATAATAGGACGATCCTTGATGGGGCGGGTTATGCACACGGGGACATTAGATGTGATCAGAGAAAAGAGGAATGTAATATGAGTAGCGATACGACTGATGATTTATTATTTGAAGTGGAAGACGGGATTGCCACGGTCACCATCAATCGGCCAGAACAACGCAATGCTTTATCGATAGAGGTGTCCAACGGACTCTTTAAACTTTGGGAAAAAATAGATTTAGATCTCAGTATTAGAGTGGTTATTCTCACTTCTGCAGATTGCGGCTCTTTTTGTGCGGGAATGGATTTAAAGCAAGCCGCCCAGCTTAAACAAGATACGGGGGAAGATGTACTGACTTTCGTGAAGGACCCGTTTCAACATCGTATGCGCAAAGTCGCGGTGCCGATTATCGGTGCTATGACTGGACATTTGATTGCGGGTGGAATGATGTTTGCTCTGAACTGCGATATTCGAGTTGGAATGGTCAACTCAAAGGTCGGTATCACTGAGAGCAAAATTGGGCGAGGTTCACCGTGGAGCATGCCTTTGGTTTGGATGTTGCCGCAGCCGTTGTTGATGGAGATGGTGCTAACTGCCGNTCTTTATCCTATTGAGCGATTTTATGATCTGGGGTTTATTAATTATCTGGAAGCTGACCCCGATGCGGTTCGTGCGCGAGCGAGAACACTGGCTGAGACTATCCGAGATAATGCACCGCTCTCAGTGTTGGCAGGCAAGGAGTCGATATTGACAGCCATGAGTGTGGGTTGTGATGCCGGGTTAGAAACGGCTTGGCGTATCCATCGCAAAGCCTATGCCAGTGAAGATGCGCAGGAAGGTCCCAGAGCATTTGCGGAGAAGAGAAAACCCGTCTGGCAAGGGAAGTAGATCCCATTGTCTTTGATGAGTATTGTCGAAGGTGATATCGNGGGCTGTGGTGGTCTGATAGTTTGTGATAACCACACCCATCTGTTAAAATTCANCACCGTCTTGTTTGATTTAATGANACTTCTTTCTTGTTTCCTTTTTAACCATCGTGAAGGTAGTTAATGCAACGATATATATTTGTAACAGGCGGGGTGGTTTCCTCCCTTGGTAAGGGGATNGCCGCTGCTTCTTTGGCGTCTCTTCTAGAGTCTCGCGGTCTATCCGTCACAATGATGAAACTTGATCCCTATATTAACGTGGATCCAGGCACCATGAGTCCGTACCAGCATGGCGAGGTCTTTGTTACCGAAGATGGTGCTGAAACCGACTTGGATTTGGGTTATTACGAGCGCTTTGTTAGAGCAAAAATGACCCAGCGAAATAACTTCACTACCGGCCGAATCTATGAAGAGGTCATCCAAAAGGAGCGGCGAGGTGATTATTTAGGGGGGACTGTACAGGTTATTCCGCATATTACGGACGCCATTAAAAACCGAGTCGTCAACTGTAGTACTGATGCCGATGTGGTAATGGTGGAAATCGGCGGAACAGTGGGCGATATTGAATCACTGCCTTTTCTTGAAGCGGTNCGNCAGTTGAGAGTGGAGTTAGGCACTGGCAGAACGGTTTTNATCCACCTCACTTTGGTGCCTTATATTGCTACCGCAGGTGAAACAAAAACTAAACCCACCCAGCACTCTGTGAAAGAATTACGCTCAATCGGTCTGCAGCCTGACGTTTTAATCTGCCGCTCTGATCATGAAATCCCACAAGATGCGTTGCGTAAAATAGCGTTATTTACCAACGTTGAGGAAAGGGCTGTTGTGCCCTGTATGGATGCTGACAGTATTTATGCCATTCCTGCGGTGTTACATGAGCGTGGATTAGATGATTTTGTGGTGGAGAAGTTGCGGCTGCAATGTGGTAATGCGGATCTTTCAGAGTGGCGCCGTGTAGTGGATGCACAGCGCAACCCCGAGCATGAAGTCACTGTTGCAATGGTGGGTAAGTACACGGAATTGGAAGATGCCTACAAATCTCTCAATCAAGCGTTAATTCATGCGGGTATTGATACCAAAACCTCGGTCAAAATTCTCTACGTGGATTCAGAAGAAATAGAGGAAAAAGGGACAGAAATACTGCATAGCGCAGATGCCATATTGGTTCCTGGTGGATTTGGTTCACGGGGTACGGAAGGTAAGTTGCTCGCTGTTCGCTATGCAAGACAAGAGAAAGTCCCTTATCTCGGTATTTGTTTAGGGATGCAAATGGCGGTTATTGAATACGCCCGAAATGTGCTTGGCCTAGAGGGAGCGCATAGTACAGAGCTTGATGGCACTACGCCCCATCCTGTGGTGGGTTTGATCATCGAGTGGAAAGACAGGACTGGGAAAGTAGAAGCCCGAGATAAGGAGTCTGATTTAGGTGGCACGATGCGATTGGGGGCGCAAGAGTGTCGTTTAACTGAGGGTAGCCGATCTCGCGAATTGTATGGTAAAGACGTTATATATGAGCGTCATCGCCATCGCTATGAAGTGAATAATANTTACGTTGATCAATTAGTGAAAGCCGGACTTGTTGTTGCTGGTAAATCCATGGATGGGCAGTTGGTAGAAATGATTGAAGTTGCTGATCATCCCTGGTTTGTAGGTTGTCAGTTTCATCCCGAGTTTACTTCTACACCGAGAGACGGNCANCCTTTATTTAAAGGGTATATTGAAGCTGCTCTNAAATATACNGAAGAGCGTNNAGCAAATAAGCNGTAGTTTATTAATNCNTATTTGNTATCTTGTTTGAGGTTAAAAAAGTAAAAATAATGACTCAGAAAATCGTTACCGTGGGTAGTACGGAAACTAACAAAATTGAAATAGCCAACGACAAACCTTTCGTTCTATTTGGTGGGATGAATGTTCTGGAATCGCCCGAACTCGCTATGGAGATTGCGGAGCAGTATGTTGAGGTCACTGAAGCGTTNGGTATCCCTTATGTGTTTAAAGCTTCTTTTGATAAAGCAAATCGATCCTCCATCAATTCATTTCGTGGACCAGGGCTTGAAAAAGGATTAAGAATACTTCAAGAGATTAAGCAGCGTTTTAAAGTCCCCATTATTACCGACATCCATGAACCTNCCCAAGCNGCACCNGTGGCTGAAGTGGCGGATATTATTCAATTGCCCGCATTTTTATCTCGGCAAACTGATTTGGTTGTGGCAATGGCTAAAACCAATGCGGCGATAAATATTAAAAAAGCACAGTTTTTAGCACCGCATGAAATGCAGCATATATTGAAAAAGTGTAAAGATGCTGGCAATGATAATTTGATTTTGTGCGAACGAGGCACCAGCTTTGGGTATAATAATCTGGTGGTTGATATGTTGGCTTTTGGTCAAATGAAATCCTTTGGTTATCCGGTATTCTTTGACGTGACNCATGCTCTTCAAATGCCNGGGGGGCGCAGTGATTCAGCCGGCGGTCGACGAGCACAAGTGACTGAGTTAGCTCGGGCTGGGTTGTCGCAAGGGCTAGCGGGTTTGTTNTTGGAGGCGCATCCTGATCCAGATAATGCTAAATGTGATGGGCCTTGTGCGTTAAGGNTTGAGCAGCTTAAACCTTTTTTGTTACAACTTAAGGCGTTGGATGATTTGGTCAAAGGNTTTAAANCCATAGAAACGTCCTAAGGTGATTTAGAAAACNTACAGATATAACTAACGTTTGATTGATTAAGAAAATCAGTTGCGCTCAGATTACTGGAGAAAAGACATATGTCTGAAATTATCGATATCAAAGCACTAGAGGTGCTTGATTCTCGCGGTAACCCAACGGTAGAAGCCGAAGTGCATCTAGCTTGCGGTGCCATAGGGATGGCCTGCGCTCCATCAGGTGCCTCTACCGGTTCTCGGGAGGCATTAGAGCTTCGAGATAAGGACCCAAAAAGGTATCTCGGCAAAGGTGTTTTGAATGCGGTGTCCGGCATCAATACCCGGATTAGAGAAGCGCTTTTAGGAAAGGACGCCACTAAACAAGCTGAAATCGATCAGATTATGATTGACCTAGATGGCACTGAGAATAAAGAAAATTTGGGAGCCAACGCTATACTGGCAGTTTCTTTAGCCGTCTCAAAAGCGGCGGCTGTCTCGAGAAAAGTACCCTTATATCAGCATATTTCTGAAATGGTGAACGGTGATATCGGACCTTATTCTATGCCCGTTCCCATGATGAATATCATTAACGGTGGGGAACATGCCGATAACAATGTTGATATTCAAGAGTTTATGATACAGCCCGTGGGAGCCCCGAATTTTGCAGAGGCTTTGAGGTGGGGGGCTGAAATATTTCATTCACTTAAATCGGTTTTAAAAGAGCGTGGCTTGAATACAGCGGTGGGTGATGAAGGTGGTTTTGCTCCAGACTTACCGTCTAATGAGGCGGCGCTTGAAGTGATCATGGAGGCCATCGAAAAGGCAGGGTATAAAGCAGGAGAAGAGGTCTATTTAGCGATGGACTGTGCAGCATCTGAATTTTATAAGGATGGCAAATACCGCCTTACGGGTGAAGGAAAAGAGTTGGATTCCGCCGGTATGGTGGATTTTCTTGCGGACCTTTGTGATCGATACCCTATCATTTCAGTGGAAGATGGTTTGGACGAGGGTGATTGGGAAGGCTGGGCGTTACTGACTGAGAAGATTGGTCACAAGATTCAATTAGTGGGTGATGATCTTTTTGTGACGAACACTCAGATTCTTAAACGCGGTATCGATGAGAAAATAGCTAACTCCATTTTGATCAAGTTTAATCAAATTGGGTGTTTGACAGAGACTCTTAACGCTATTCAAATGGCTAAGGAGGCCGGATTTACGGTAGTTATTTCTCATAGGTCAGGTGAAACTGAGGACTCAACCATTGCCGATTTGGCCGTGGCAACGGCGGCGGGCCAGATAAAAACAGGTTCTTTATGTAGGTCGGATCGAGTTGCTAAATATAATCAGTTATTGAGAATTGAGGATAAGCTTCGGGAGTCTGCCCCCTATCGAGGGGCTGCGGAGTTTAGAGGTTTGAGCTAGCAATCGTTTCAATAATAAGCTAGAACAATAATATGAATCCATTTACAAAAGTAATCGTCGCCATTCAAATAACCATGATTATTGCGTTAATGTCACAGTTGTGGATAGGCGAAGGTAGTGTGGCTCATATTTGGCAATTAGATGATTCCATCGGACAGCAGCGACAAAAAAATAATGTGCTCAAGGATCGTAATGAGCTGTTAATGGCCGAGGTAAGCGCCTTACAGAACGGTTTGGAAGCCTTGGAAGAAAGGGCACGTTTGGATTTAGGTATGATCAAACCTAATGAAACTTTTTTTCAAATTATAGATTAGTGTTGCTTAGGAATTCCCATGTCTGACTCATCGCGATACTGGTGCATTGTTCCCGCGGCTGGAGTTGGTAAGCGCATGGGAGCTTCCTCGTCGAAGCCAAAACAGTACATGACGCTGCCTGTATCAGAAGTAAACCCAGTTACCGTTATCGAAACCACTGTGCAGCGCTTAGTCAGTATCGATTGTATAGAAAAAGTCGTGGTTTCATTGGCAGCAGAGGATACCTATTGGCCGACCTTGAGTATTGCCTCTCACCCTAAAATTGAACAAGCCTTAGGTGGAGCAGAACGCTGTCATAGCGTCCTCAATGGGCTACTTACGCTGAAACAGTGGGCAGCCGATGAAGACTGGGTGTTAGTGCATGATGTGGCGCGACCTTGTGTTCGGACTAGCGATATCGAACGGCTAATTGGTGGCGTAGTGCAAAATGGTGAGGGTGGCGTGCTGGGATATAGGGTGCGCGATACCATGAAACGGACCGATAGGCACAATAAGATAGTCGAGACAGTGGAGCGTAATCACCTTTGGCATGCTCTGACACCCCAAATGTTTCGTGTGGGTCCTTTATTATCGGCTATACAAGCCTGTTTAGATGCGGGGATATTAGTAACGGATGAGTCAGCTGCTATGGAGCGTGCGGGTATTTCGCCGATTATGGTGGAGGGTGCTTCTGACAATATCAAGATAACGCGTTTTGAGGATTTAGCATTGGCGGGTTTGTTCTTGCAAAACCAGGTTTGATTATTACAGCGCTAGGGAAACATATATGACAGCCTCCATTCGTATCGGTCATGGCTATGACGTTCACAAATTTGGCGAAGGTGACCATATTGTGCTGGGTGGAGTTAACATCCCTTATGACCAGGGGCTAGTAGCACATTCTGATGGGGATGTGGTATTGCACGCATTATGTGATGCTTTGCTAGGTGCTGCGGGGTTAGGGGACATTGGGCGACACTTTCCTGATACGGATGCACGATACAGCGGTATCGATTCTCGACAATTATTACGTCAGGTGATGAATTTAATTCAGGATGGAAATTACGCGGTTGTTAATGCAGATATGACCATAATTGCACAAGCACCTAAAATGGCTCCCTATATAAAAGCGATGGTGGATCATATCGCCGCAGATTTAATGGTTGACCAATCTGCAGTAAATCTGAAGGCAACTACCACAGAAGAGCTTGGTTATATTGGTCGAAAGGAGGGTATTGCTGTGCATGCAGTAGTACTTATTTCCACAATCAACGATGTCATCTAACTTACCTAACTTACCTAAGTTGTCCTTTGATTGGCCATTTGCCTATGGTGGTCCAGGATCATTATTTCAATTTAAAAGCCAATTAGAGGACTTTGTGGTAGAAGAATCCCTTGGGTTTGAGTTGACAGGTGAGGGCGAACATTTGTGTTTATGGTTAGAAAAAAGAGGGCTCAATACCCAATATATCGCTGAGCAGCTTTCACAGTTTATAACTACACGGTTGTTAAATATTGGTTACAGTGGATTGAAAGATCGTCATGGGGTGACCTCACAGTGGTTCTCCATTCCCGTTAAAATAGGGGCTGAATTTGATGAAGTGGGTTTTTGTCAGCGGATAAATGAGAAAAACCCGCAAGAGCAAATTAGTATTTTGCTGCAAAAGCGTCATCAGAAAAAAATTAGACGGGGTGTTCATCGCGCTAACCGCTTCCAGATTAGGCTGCGCTCCCTAAGCTATGATGGCCGTGATAGCGAAGAAGGAAAATGCAAAATAGACCTCCAACTAGAGAAGATTCAGCAATGTGGGTTTCCTAATTATTTTGGCGAGCAACGATTTGGCCGTGATAATCAAAATGTCAGTCGTGGCTTGGAATGGTTAAACTCTGGCACTGCATCTAAATTAAAACCTGCCAAGCGCGGCATTTATCTATCGGCTATTAGAAGCTATTTGTTTAATCAAGTGCTAGCAAAAAGAGTGGTAAACGGTTCCTGGTGTAAGATTTTGCCAGCAGAGACTATCATGTTAGATGGCAGTCATTCGGTATTTCAGGCAGAAGAGAGTGAACTTGAAACGCTACAAAACCGCTTGCAAGATAAAGATATACATCCCACAGGACCGCTCTTTGGTGGTATTAATGACCGTGATAACGATAATGCGGGTGATTCCGTGTCCGAAGAATCTGAATTATCACAACTAGAGTACAGTATTTCAGAGCCGTTTATTGACAGTTTTCGACAGGGAGTGATGCAACAGATGAAGCCGGCTAGGCGTTCCTTGCGAGCTGTGCCTGAAGCCATGCAGTGGTCGTGGGAGGGGGCTGACTTGGTGCTGACATTTTCGTTGCCATCGGGCTCTTATGCCACGGCATTAATTCGGGAGCTGGGGTCATATTTGTGACGTGTATTGGCGGAGGGAAAGGTTGCTTTCTTATGTTTAAAGACTTCGCTACCATGAACCCCTGTAATTAAATGTATCGGAAGCTGTAGATTGAAGGGTAACTTAGAAATGCAAAGGCAGTTCAAAGGCATTGGGATGACTTCTCAGCGAACTCGAGACCGATTGATTAAGCGTCTTGCTGATCAAGGGATTCGCAATTTAACAGTATTGGATGTGATGCGAAATATGCCTCGGCATATCTTTATCGACGAGGCATTATCTCATCGAGCTTACGAAGATACCGCATTGCCGATTGGGTACAATCAAACTATTTCTCAGCCCTACATTGTGGCGAAAATGACGGAAACATTGTTAGGTGGCGGTGTTATCAATCCAGCTGAGGGCCTTTCCACTACAGCTGAGGGCTCGACAAAAAAAGTACTGGAAATCGGGACTGGTTCTGGCTATCAAGCAGCCATTTTAAGCCAGTTGTTTGATTCGGTTTACTCTGTGGAAAGGATTAAAGAATTGCACTTGCGGGCTCGAGAGAAATTGCGTTCTCTCAATATTCGAAATGTTTATTTACGAAACGTCAGACAAGANATCGGTTGGGAAGAGCGNGGCCCTTATGATGCTATCTTAGTGACGGCGGCACCGAANCGAGTGCCAACTGAGTTATTAGATCAGNTAGCAGTNGGTGGNCGGATGGTGATTCCCGTGGGTACTGAGCGTCAGGAGTTGAAATTGATCACTCGAGCTGAAAGTGGTTTTAGTGTAACAGTTTTAGAGACTGTTAAATTCGTGCCTTTTGTAAGTGGAGTTTCCTAAATATTATGTTGAAACAATTATTACCCACTTTACTCCTTTTTCTTAAGGGAATTGCGATGGGGGCGGCTGACGTTGTGCCCGGTGTATCTGGTGGTACGGTTGCATTTATCACGGGGATATACCAGGAGTTGCTGGATTCTATCAGATCCATATCACCTAAGTTGTGGGGCGTTTGGCGGCGAGATGGGGTTGTTGCGGTGTGGCAAAAGGTTAACGGCACTTTCATGTGTGCTCTTCTTGCCGGGATTGCTGTGAGTATCGTCAGTTTGGCAAGGGTGATTAGTCATTTATTAACGAATTACCCTGAGCATTTATGGTCGTTTTTCTTTGGTCTGATTTTAGTTTCTTCTTGGATTATCGCCCGACAGATTCAGGATAGGCGTCCTCTTCAATGGCTAGGTCTATTTGCTGGGGCAGGTTTCGCTTATTGGATTACGCTGATTTCTCCAGCTGAAGCACTGGTGAGTGAGTGGTTTATTTTCGTGTCCGGCTCAATCGCCATTTGTGCGATGATTTTGCCAGGCATCTCTGGAAGCTTTATTTTGCTTTTATTCGGGATGTATGGGCATGTGATTACCGCGATTAAAACTATGGATATTGTATTTTTGGCAATATTCGCTGCGGGTTGTATGGCGGGTCTATTGAGTTTTTCACATCTTTTGTCGTGGATGTTTAAACGGTTTTACGATCTCACTTTAGCTATTTTAACGGGGTTTATGCTGGGTTCTTTGAATAAAGTTTGGCCTTGGAAGTACACCGTTTCAACAAGAACAAATAGTCATGGCATTGAAGTGCCATTGGTACAAGATAATGTTTTACCATCTCAGTTTGAGATGCTCAACGCACAAGATTCACATGTAGTGGCTTGTGTTGTATTGATGGTGCTGGGCTTTGTAAGTGTCTATATTTTGGAACGAGGTTTTAGAGCAAGCACTGATTCAGCCGCTTAATGGGATGAAGTTCCCCCAGATTATGTACCGGGTTAATGATAGGGACTAAAGGTGAGTTTTATAAAAGAGTTTGTTTTCTTCAGGTTTTAATTTTCCTGATTTCTGTTCTGTTGTTCGCATGCAGTTATAGGCCCTTAGCGCCTGTTACAGATCTTTCCATTCGCTCTCGAGAGCACCAGATACCCAAAGCTATACCGTCTAATGGACGCCATATAGTGCGAGGTGGAGAGACTCTTTTTTCTATTGCGTGGGGCTATGGCATAGATTATAAAAAAATAGCTAATCTAAATAATATTAAAGCACCTTTCCGAATTTTCCCCGACCAAGCCTTGGCCTTAGATAAATCTTCGATAAAACTTTCGAAATCTAGCACTAAAGTAACTAAAAACCCCAAAAAAAACCGATACATAGCTGATCGTTATAAGAAAGCTAATACCCATAATAAAGAAATCCATCAAAAAGATGGTCATGCTTTAGGAAAAGGCGTAAATATAGATTGGACGTGGCCAGTAGTTGGTAAAGTCATCGAGAAATTTTCGGTTAAAGGCATCGGTAATAAAGGATTGGATTTTTCTGGTAACCATGGAGATCGTGTAAACGCAGCTGCCAAAGGTAATGTCGTTTACAGTGGAAGCGGTCTCAGAGGATACGGAAAACTAATCATCATAAAACATAACGATGTATTTTTAAGCGCGTATGCCCACAATAGTCGAATAGTCGTGAAGGAAGGCGATGTGGTTAAAGCGGGCGAGAAGATTGCCGAAATAGGTTCTAGTGATACGGATAAAGAAAAACTTCATTTCGAAATTCGTTATCGGGGCAAACCGGTAGACCCAATACGTTATCTTCCCCGTCGGTAGGTACAAGACGGTAGGTGATTTAGGCAAATGGATTTTGCTAGTAAATGGGGAAACTGAAATGCGAAAAGTTGGAAACCAAATCGATGTGTTGTTCATCTGAGAATGATTGTTTAAAAGAGCAGTGTTTTGAGGGCATTTCTTCTAAGGTCAATTGTTTGAGGCGCTAGTAGTCGAGACACGTTACATGTTAAGCCGTAGGACTATTAAAGTTACGCTTAAGGGATTTGAAGTAACGTATAATAACTAATCTAATACGGGAGCGGGGCTATCACTATGTTGAAAGCTGAGATGGAAGAAAGTATAGATTTGAAAGAGCCTGTTATGGCTGAGGATTTGGGCAGGGATGAAAAAGAGGGGTCCAAACCTGAATCAGAAGTTGTTTTGAAAAAAACCAAAACTAAAGCAAAGACGAAAGCTAAGCCTAAAGCTGAGGCAAAAACTAAACCAAAAGCCAAAGCTAAACCAAAAGCCAAAGCTAAAGCTAAACCAAAAGCCAAAAAGGCAGCAACCACTACCGCCAAGAGCACCGCAAAAGATGCGGCAGAAAAAAAACGCAGTCCCGTCAAGAAACGAGGGGAAGCGACTTTTCAGAAAACCCTCGATGCAACACAACTTTACTTAAATGAGATTGGGTTCTCCCCTCTACTCAGTCCGCAAGAAGAAGTCTATTTTGCCCGTCGTGCCTTGCGAGGTCATGAGGACGCGCGAAAGCGTATGATTGAAAGCAATTTGCGATTAGTGGTGAAAATTGCGCGGCGCTATGTTAATCGCGGCCTGTCTCTTTTAGATTTGATTGAAGAAGGCAATCTCGGCCTGATTCGAGCAGTAGAAAAGTTTGACCCTGAAAGAGGATTTCGTTTTTCAACTTATGCCACCTGGTGGATTCGACAGACTATCGAACGTGCCATCATGAACCAAACACGGACTATCCGTTTGCCCATACACGTGGTGAAGGAGCTAAATGTCTATCTGCGTGCTGCTCGAGAGTTGACGCAAAAATTAGATCATGAGCCGTCTGCAGAAGAGATAGCCGAGCTTCTGGATCGACCTATCGAAGATGTTAAGAAAATGCTGGGGCTAAATGATCGAGTCACTTCGGTGGATACTCCGCTAGGGTATGATTCCGATAAGTCTGTGCTAGATACGATCGCGGATCAAGAAGTATCAGATCCCGCTGCATTGCTGCAGGATTCCGATCTTAAAAACAATATTGACCACTGGTTAGATCAATTGCCTGAGAAGCAGCGAGAGGTTGTTGCCAGGCGTTTTGGCTTGCGAGGCTATGAAATGAGCACGTTAGAGGAAGTAGGCCGAGAGATAGGATTGACGAGGGAAAGGGTTCGACAGATACAGGTGGAGGCTCTTAAGCGTTTACGTGATATTCTCGAAAAGCAGGGTTTATCCGGGGAGTCTTTATTTTCCATGTAACTCTGTCATTGCTTTTGTTTATATCTTGATCCATATCAAAAACGTTCCCAAAAAGCCCAGAATTTATCTGGGCTTTTTCGTCAATTTTATCTAGGTAATTTGCCAGACTCAAAAGCCCCAATTTTCCATTGCGCGCCATTGTCTTTTCTTGGTGTGAGATATTTCCTACATTGCCGTAGGAAATATGTGCTAATTTATGTAAATATATCAAACTAATAGCTTGTTATAATTTGCAATATACTGAAATTTAAAGAAATACTGGTCTTTCGCTATAACCAGTGGTTACCTAAATTAGAAATGGTCGGTTGTTAGAATTCTCAGTTTTGCTACAGTTCTCTTGTCAGGCAAGGAAGCCTAAAGGGAAATTCCGTCAGGAAGATGGAGACATGGATTGTATGCAGGAAGCATATTTTGGGGAGATGGACTACCCCTACAGCGAGGTGGGGCGGTAATACCGCCCCCTTTTTTTGTGTCGGCTTTATAGGTATACATTGGTTTATATTGTGCCCCGCTTTTTTTTGCGCTACACATTCGGTTAAATAATAAATATTTCCATATATAATGACAACCTATGAGCTGCTCTGTTTGTCTGTTTAAAAAGTGACATTTTTTTTGCATGCTAGCATTTACGAGCTACATTTAAATATAGGCGTTCAGGAAGAACGATGGATTATGGGAAGGGAATGCCCTGTTAAGGAAGACGAAAGGAGCATTACAGCCAGGAAGGCATAGGGTTTAGGTGAAAGCTCTAGAGGCGGTTGCTGTCATGGCAACCGCCTTATTTAATGGGCTAACCGTATTATTCGAGAGGTGCGAGCACTGCGGTGAATATCTATTTTTCTAGCAGTTTGATCTTGCCTTCAACCCCATCAAACTCATCGGCATCTGCTGGCGCATCTTTCATTTCAGTAATATTGGGCCATATTTCAGCGAGCTCAGCATTAAGAGCCGTAAATTCATGCTGATCTTCAGGTAGCTCATCTTCAGCGAATATCGCATTTATGGGGCATTCCGGCTCGCACAATGCACAGTCAATACACTCATCGGGGTGAATGACTAAAAAATTAGGCCCTTCGTAAAAACAATCTACAGGGCATACCTCTACACAATCTGTGTATTTACATTTAATACAATTTTCAGCAACCACAAAAGTCATTGCGAAACCTCTTTAGTCATCATAATTTGGCGGGCCAGTCTAAACCACCCAGTATTTTCGGGCAACTCTCGGGCGTACTTTTTAACGAAATAGTCATTATATCTTATCCACACATGATGCANGGTGCGAGGTTACACTTTCTTATCGGTTAGCGTTTTGAGTGTATACAAAGTATCAAGGGCCTGTTTCGGGCTTAAGGTGTCAGGGTCAGTTTCCATCAGTTTTACGAGGGCTGGATGGGGTTCTATTGGTTCAATAAAGAGATCTGTTTGTACCGGAGCCTCTTTTTGTTTGTTTAAAAGTTCAGCGTTTTCCAGTTGAACCAATTTTTTGCGTGCAGCCTTGATTACCTTATCAGGGACGCCGGCCAACTGAGCCACCTGAAGGCCATAACTCTGGTTCGCAGGGCCTTCTTTTACCGAGTGGAGGAAAATGATTTTTTCGCCATGTTCCTGAGCATCGAGGTGTACGTTGGTCACGCCAGGAAGTCGTTCTGGAAGTAGAGTGAGTTCGAAATAATGTGTCGCAAAAAGTGTATACGCTTTTACTTGTTCGGCTAAGTGTGACGCGCAAGCCCATGCCAAAGAAAGTCCGTCAAAGGTACTCGTGCCCCTGCCTATTTCATCCAGTATCACCAGGCTCTGCTCCGTGGCGTTGTGGAGTATGTTAGCGGTCTCCGTCATTTCGACCATAAACGTTGAGCGACCGCCCGCAAGATCATCGGATGACCCAATGCGAGTAAAAATTCTGTCTACTGGTCCGATTGTGGCGGACTCCACAGGGACGAAACTGCCGATATGAGCAAGAATGACCACTAAGGCTGCTTGTCTCATATAGGTGGATTTACCTCCCATATTGGGGCCTGTGATAATCAACATTTGGCGATTGTCATCAAAATCTAAATCGTTAGGAACAAACGGCGTCTCCAACACTTGCTCAACAACCGAATGGCGACCGCCATCTATTTTTATTCCTGGCGCATCACTTAATGTCGGACAGATCAAATTTAGGGTATCGGCTCTTTCGGCAAGATTACTGAGTACGTCCAATTCTCCTATCCCACTGGCGGAGGTTTGCAATGACAGAAGGTTCTCTAATAATGTTTCTAGCAGCGCTTCGTACAGTGCTTTTTCTCTCGTAAGAGAGCGAGATTTGGCACTGAGTGCTTTATCTTCGAACTCTTTTAATTCTGGAGTAATGTAGCGCTCGGCATTCTTAAGGGTTTGCCGNCGAATATATTCCACCGGTGCTGCCTCAGATTGCGCGCGGCTNATTTCGATAAAATAGCCGTGTANTCTGTTGTAGCCCACTTTCAAGGTAGAGATACCGGTGCGCTTCTTCTCTCTAGTCTCAAGATCTATGAGAAATTGGCCTGCGTTTTCANTGAGTCCTCTCAATTCATCGAGTTCTTCATCGTATCCGGCTGCAATTACTCCCCCGTCTCTAATTAGCATGGGAGGGTTATCGATGATTGCTTTAGTGAGTAACTGGCTTAAATCAGGAAATTCACTAATTTCGTTTTTAAGTCCGGTGATCCGGGTAGACACAATGTCATCTAGCTTAGTTTGCAGCGATGGGAGAATGTTAAGAGCGTCCCGAAGTCGCGAGAGGTCCCTTGGACGAGCTGACTGCAGTGCTACACGAGCCAATATTCTTTCTACATCGCCAATCTGTTTGAGGTCGCCTTGTATAGTTTCGTATCCGTAGTNTCCTAGCAAAGCGCTTATAGCTTGTTGGCGTTCACCTAGTATTTCNCGCGAACGCAATGGTTGATTGAGCCAACGGCGCAAAAGTCGGCTACCCATTGAGGTGGTTGTGTGGTCCATGACCCATGCCAAGGTATGGTCAGTCGACCCGCTTAGATTCACAGTGATTTCAAGATTGCGTCGAGAAGCGGCATCCATAATGATGCTCTCTTTTTGGCTATCCACACTCAAACCACGAATATGAGGTAATGCCGCGCGTTGGGTCTGTTTCGCATAATTTAATAAACAACCCGCAGTTTCGATGGCCACGGTGAGACCTTGGCAGCCAAAGCCTGCTAAATCTTTAGTTTGAAATTGCTGAGCTAGATTACGTGTGGCACTTTCTGAATCAAACTCCCATGGAGCTCGGCTTCTTAATCCTTTGCGGTTTTCAATCAGAGATTTGTTTGGCCAATCTTCAGGGTAGAGTAATTCCACCGGATTGATGCGCTGTAGTTCGCTACAGAAGGCATCNTCGCCNTGGACCTCACTGATGTGGAAACGACCNCTACTGATGTCCAGGAAGGCNAAGCCAAAAAGTTGCTCGCAACTGTTTATNGCNCATAAAAGGTTTTCTTGATTATCTTCGAGTAGGGCCTCATCGCTAACGGTACCAGGCGTTACNACCCGAACTACTTTTCGCTCCACGGGGCCCTTAGTGGTACTGGGGTCAC
Organism: Pseudomonadales bacterium; assembly: GCA_016765265.1. GTDB lineage: Bacteria > Pseudomonadota > Gammaproteobacteria > Pseudomonadales > DC-out160 > DC-out160. The sequence goes on from JAESQG010000132.1 coordinate 23,972, forward strand.
CAATTTGCTCACAAACTGCAACAGACTCACCAAGGCGAACTAGTTTTGCTAGATAGTTGTCAGCAGAGTGTACGGGAATGCCCGCCATTGGGATTGGATTTCCGCCTGACTTCCCTCTGGCTGTCAACGTTATATCTAATAACCGAGCGCCTCGTTTGGCATCATCATAAAACATTTCATAAAAATCCCCCATACGATAAAAAACTAACTCGTCGGGGTGGTCTGATTTAATGCGTAGATATTGCTGCATCATTGGGGTGTGTTGCGAATTGTTTTCTGTTTGTTTGTCTTCAGTTATGGGCATATCTACTCTATAATATCCTTAAAATACAGTATCTTATATTGGTTTTGTTGTCTCGGCCTGTATAATCGCTTATCGCTAAGTACCACTGTATATCAAAAAAAAGTGTAGGTAAAAGTGTAGTTTTTTTCTGGGTTTTTGAAAAATAAACAAACCCACACTTTTTCTCGCTGACGGCTTTTAAAACTGAACAACATCCTCTCACCATTAATTATTGGGACGGGGTAATTATCGGGACGAAGCATTGTTATGGAAGAGGATAACAAACGGGGTGAAAAACCACTATCAACAAAAGTGATAGATGCCATGAAAGCGGGGGCTAAAGTGTTGGCAGATGCGGGTGAAATCACTGATCTTCGGGTTTCCTGTGGGGCTATGCAGATGAATCTATCTGTTTCCCTGATTTGTTTAAATCGCGCCTGTTTATATGAGTTGCCGATTTGTAGTCATAAACGGATGCTATTTAGATGTTGGCTTCACCATTACAGTCCGATAACCTTAGTGACTGTGCATTTTCTCAAACGAACTCGACTTACGCTCGACGTGATCCTAAGAAGACCCTGTTGTATCAAATCGTTGACGCCAACTATGAAGAGTTTATGGATTTTATCGCGAGGTTAATTAACGGAGGAGGTTACCTATGGAATATTATGATCGGTTCGCTGGATTAACTGCAAAAAAAGCCTATGACGAGCAAAATGCTGTTTCCTTAGCTGTTGCTTGTGATTTGGCGTATTCAAAAAAACAAAAAATAATTTCAAATATCAAAGCGTGGAATTTCACTCCAATTGATGTCATTAGCAAGAAGAAAGGAAATGATATTGATACCCAATGCTTTATTATGGCCGCCGATAATGATGTAGTTGTTGTTTTTAGGGGGAGTGACTCCAAGGAAGATTGGTTTGCAAATTTTCAAGCTTCGCAGGATCCTGGGCCCTTAGGCGGAACCAAGATCCTGGGCCCTTAGGCGGAACAAAGGCGCATGAAGGCTTCCAAGATGCATTGTTTCCCGCCGTAATCGCG
>JAESQG010000133.1 GCA_016765265.1 Pseudomonadales bacterium
CATCAATTTTTTGTATGCGACGCCACCTGATTTTTTTTCTTCGCAATAGACGGCATCATCGAAATCCCGCGCATCTTCGCCATCAATAGTCACTAAATGCAAGTGTCTTAAATCAATACGCTGTAGCTTCGCAGACTCCTCCACGGTAGTCGGGACTAAATCTGTTTGACGCAAAACATCACTGGGCCACTCAAAGGGAATTTCATGGGAACGCAGCGCAATATCAATTTCCATCCCAGGTGCCATGTGATCACCCAAAATATTAATAACCCTGCCTTGCGGTTGAGTACGGATTCCAGGGTGCACAATAATTTCCACTACGACAACTTGGCCAGTAACCGCATCACCACAATTTTCACGAGCAATAAGAATATCTTGATTTATTCGTCGATTATCGGGTTCTACAAAAATCACACCACTTTCATTGTAAAATCGGCCCACTATATTCGTGGTGTTATGCTCAAGCACCTCTACAATATGACCTTCCTTGCGACCTCGACGATCAATACCAGAGACTCTCGCCAAGATTCGATCACCATCAAAGACCAATCGCATTTGCCGTGGACTGAGAAAAAGATCTTCACTACCGTCCTCTGGCAACACAAAACCAAACCCATCACGGTGCCCCATGACTCGGCCTCGAATTAGATCCATTTTATCAACTAGGCCGTAGGCGCCCTTGCGGTTTCGAATCAATTGGCCATCACGCTCCATCGCCCTCAATCGTCGACGTAGCGCTTCCTCTTGAACTTCATCCCTGTCCAGCTTGAAGACGCTAGCCAGCTGCCCTTGCGAAACAGGACCACTAACCTCAGCTAGATACGCGGCGATATACTCGCGACTCGGTATAGGGTTATCGTAATTTTGTGCTTCGCGATCCGCTTGCGGATCCTTGTCTGATGACCAGGCGCTCATGAAATGAAAGTTCTCAAGTAATATTGATGACTGTTTTGATTTTTAGATACCCATTATTTTAGATATCCATTAACAGTGTAACACAAACTATCTTAAAAAAGTTCCTGCGCTCAATTAGCTATATTAGATGCTGCGATTGAGATTATCGATAGCGGTCTATCATTAATATTATGCCAAAGCCAGTTTGTCCACATCGTAATTTCCAACGTCAAGCTCTGGACCAGGGGCCCACATGGCAGTGCTCCAACTATGGCAAAGCCTATAGACGACAAAGAGAGAGGATATGGGCAATGGTGCCTGCGAAGTGGTTTTTGTACAGCAACTAGAGGTGATAAAGCGAAACAACCCTCGCTGGTACTCGCTTTGGTTATATGCACTAACAGCGAGTCTGACTATTGTACTCGCAAAAATCCTCGTACTCCTGATAGAAATTAGCCCGCACAGGCATTAATGAAAAGCCAGGCTCTGTTCGTGCACGGTATCGATAAATACTTTTGCATTTTCAGGTTTCACATCCAGCGGTATGCCATGCCCCAGATTGAAAACATGCCCTGATCCGCTGCCAAACCCTTTCAATATTCGTCCCACCTCTTCCGCTATACGTTTTGGCGAGCTATAGAGTACCGATGGATCCATATTACCTTGTAGCGCAACGCGACTGCCTACTCGCGCCTTCGCCTGCTCTATCTCTACGGTCCAATCAAGACCAACCCCCTGACAACCACTGTCAGCAATATCTTCCAACCACAGGCCACCATTTTTGGTAAAAAGTATGGATGGAACTTGCTNTCCATCATGCTCCTTGATAAGACCGTCTACGATTTTCTTCATATACTGCAGTGAAAACTCTTNATAGCAAGGCGTACTCAAAGCCCCACCCCAAGTATCGAAAATTTGCACCGCTTGTGCACCGCTACGGATTTGTTCATTCAAATATAAAATAACCGCTTGCGCCAGCACATCAAGTAACTGGTGTAACACCAAGGGCGACTCATACATCATCCGCTTAATCTTACGAAAATCTTTAGAGGATCCCCCCTCAACCATATAAGTGGCCAAAGTCCACGGGCTGCCACTAAACCCAATCAGCGGTACACGTCCATTTAATTCTCGCCGAATAACGCTTACCGCATCCATAACATAACTGAGATCAGCCTTGGGGTCAGGCACGGTTAAAGCAGCAACATCTTCTGCACTATCAATCACTTTTTTAAACCGTGGACCCTCGCCTGCTTCGAAATACAAGCCCAAGCCCATAGCGTCAGGGATGGTCAGAATATCAGAGAAAAGAATAGCGGCATCAAGCTCAAACCTTTCTAAAGGTTGTAGAGTGACTTCGCAGGCTAACTGGGGGTTCTGACAAACCGACATGAAATCACCTGCTTTAGCTCGAATTTCACGGTATTCAGGCAAATATCGTCCCGCTTGCCTCATCATCCACACCGGTGTGACATCCACATGTTCTCGCAATAGCGCTTTGATAAAGCGGTCGTTTTTCAATGCAGGTTTAGTCATATTTAAAGTCTTATCGTCTAAAAAAGGGCTATTTTACACACGAACCAGTTGAGGAACAAATTAGCAAATCCTAAAGCTTCTTTAGGAAGCATTGCGCCTGATACTTTTTTGAACATCACCAACTCGTCTGGCCCAAGGTTTTCGGCTTTTAATAGCCCGAGGCAAAGAGGCGATTGCATCTTGTGCTTGTTGGCGAGTGAGGTATTCTCCTTGAACAACCACATACCATCCCTGCCCTTTATGGCGTGTTTTGTAATAAGCNAGTCCACTAATATTTTTATACTTTTCGGTAAACACTTTCACCGCTCGCTCATCTCTGGCACCTAAAAGTTGTAAGGTGAATGCTTGTGGATTAAGCGTCAATAGCCACTGTTCTTTCTGCCGCAGAATTGAACTGACTTTATTCTCTGCCTTCACTTTCTTCTTCACTTGCGCCACTTTTTTGGTGACGACTTTAGACTGAGTCGGCTGAGCGACAGGGGATTTTTCTAGCGCTACTTTGACTACAACAGGCTTAACAGCAACTTGTTTAGCGACGGCTTTTTTCTCTACAGATTTAACTGTCTCAGACTTAACTACCTTAGATTTAACTGCCTCAGGTTTAACTACGGGAGCATTACTTGCTACACCTATCTTGCTCACCGCTGCCCTGCTTGCTGAGGGCTGATCGGATTTCGCTACCTTAGGACTTTTGATCAATGCTTGTTTATCTGAATATTTGACTTTCGTTGGAATTTCAAAGGTTCCACTCACCACATCTGTGTCACTGACATTGTTAGTCGTCGGGGTTTTCTCTAATACCAATAACATTAACAATAATANGCCGACACCCGCCGCTGCCATTAGGTGTACCTTCGGCATTGAAAATCGTTTCTTACCGGCACTATTTGAGATGACCTGTAGTAATACCTGGCGAGCATGGCGATTAATTAGCTCNGGTATTCCCCTACTTTGCTGGTATATAACCTCAACTTGTTGCGGATTAAATTGAATCTCCGTCAGCCCGGCAGTGATCAAACGATAATTTATATATTCTCCGGTTTCTGGTTCACTGAAGGGCTCCAACACTAAAACATGCCCCCACTCCGCATAGGACTTGCGGATCAATGGGCTCTTAAATACATCGNTAATCTCCGGACCAGCAAATAGTATAACGTGAAAGTTTTTACTCTTATCATTTTCAAGTAATTCAAATAAAAGAGCTAGAGCATCTTCTCCCAGCAACTCGGCATTATCTGCAACTACAAGACAATCAACCCCATTTTCACCACTAATTTGGATAAAATCGGATACGCGTTNATTGCANCGANACTTCAGNNCCTTNNTCNGGGATACGNTATCCATCNACCATNGTNGATAGCAGTAGCTCCGGACTCACCATNACGGCACCATCAANGCCACCTTCNATAACNGCGATTTTNGTNAGNGNGGGATCAAANTGTTTCAAAAACCGCTGTTNGAGAATTGTTTTGCCGCTACCNTTAACNCCNATCACNACTACAAAATAGTGACTGTAGTGACTTANATGNGGTAGNAACTCCAAATANTCTTGCCGNTGCTNTTCNGGATAAAANAGCCCATCNATNCCCCTGTCTGAAAANGGNTCTCTNTCTAANCCCANNTCTANAAGTCGATCAANAATGGCCTGATCTTGCTCAACCTCCCTCTCGAGACCCTTGCTTGTAGATGTGCCATCGGTATTCACGGCGTGAGATTCCATGTGAGTCAACTTGCCAAAAAGGCACCAAAAGTTTGCTGCAATTTATCGCGATCAATATCTTCGGTTACAATAGCATGCCCCAGCTTATCCAGTAACACTAGGCGCAGCCTCCCGTCTATCACTTTTTTATCAACCGCCATTCGCGCCATTATTCCTTCACAAGTCAGAATTGCAGGGGCGGCTCTGGGCAAACCAATTCGTGCAAGCATCCGCTCTGTCTTTTCAACCACGATCTCTTTCACCAACCCCATGCGGTAAGATAAATCCACCGCCATCATCATTCCCAGTCCCACAGCCTCACCGTGCAACCATTCTCCATAGCCTAATTCGGTTTCCACTGCATGACCAAAAGTATGCCCTAGATTTAATATGGCCCTGACACCGGATTCTCTTTCATCTTCGGCAACGACCTTCGCTTTAATTTCGCAAGACCGCTTTATCGCATAACTTAAAGCTTCGGGCTCTAACATCATTAGGTCCTCAACATGCCCCTCTAACCACTGCCAAAACTCCTCATCCCAAATTAGACCNTACTTAATCACCTCCGCCATGCCTGCAATAAACTCCCGTTTAGGCAAGGTTTGTAGCACCTCAATATCAATCAAAACACAATTGGGTTGATGAAACGCACCGATCATGTTCTTTCCCAACAGATGGTTAACGCCTGTCTTACCGCCCACAGATGAGTCCACTTGAGCTAACAAAGTCGTGGGGATCTGAATGAAATCAACCCCACGCTGATAAGCGGCAGCCGCAAANCCCGNCATGTCGCCAACCACCCCTCCACCCAACGCAATGAGAGTGGTAGTTCGATTATGGCCCAGCTCCAATAAGCGNGAAAATATCTGATTNAGTGTCTCTAGGTTTTTGTAAGCCTCGCCGTCTGGCAACACCACGGAATCTACTTTAAGCGAAGANTTAGTCGACAATANATCTAAAATGCCATGAAGGTAGATGGGTGCTATAGCGGTNTTGGTGACAACAAGCACCTGACNGCCCTTGATATGGGCTAACAACTTTTCTGTATTACTGAGGAGGCTTCTACCAATATAAATGGGGTAGCTGCGCTCCCCTAAATTAACCGTCAACGTATGCATAGTTATCAGTCTCTTGATCTATTCGTCTAAATGCTCAAGCCTTATTCGCTTTGAGTATATTATCGCTTATCTGATTTCATGCAATCAACAATTTCCTTTGCCACCTCCCTANCACTACGGCTATTGGTATCCACTACAATGTCAGCAATTTCTTCGTATAAAGGCCCACGGACTTTAATCAATTGCTCCAACACTGCTCTGGGGTCTTTAGTTTGTAGGAGGGGCCTATTTTTGTCTTTAGCGGTTCGTTTGAGCTGCTGNTCCAATGACACCTTCAAGTAGACCACCAACCCACGCTCAGCCAAACGTGCTCGATTTTGTTCCCTAAGAATTCCGCCGCCGCCGGTGGCCAGCACAATATTAGCCTCTTTGGACAGTTGATCAATAATGGCTTCTTCTCGCTGACGAAACCCTTCTTCTCCCTCCATATCAAAGATCCATGGGATATTTGCCCCGGTGCGGTTTTCGATTTCATGATCAGTGTCAAGAAAGTCAAACCCTAGCATCTGGGCTAGCTGTCGGCCAATAGAACTCTTGCCGGCCCCCATGGGGCCGACTAAAAAGACATTAGATAGTTTTTGCATTAAAGGAGGTAAGGGGCATTGGCCCTATCGAGTGGCCAGTACATCTTTCACTATTTTCGGTGTAATAAAAATTAGCAGTTCTTGCTTGCGCTCAGACTTCGATGTATTTCTGAAAAAACGGCCAATTACCGGCAAATCGCCAAAAAATGGAGTTTTAGTCACACTCTCTACGGTGGAGGTTTCAAACACACCCCCTAACACGATTGTCTCGCCATTGTTGACCAATACGTTGGTCTGTATCTGGTTAGTATTGATGCTAGGTATACCGGCAAACTCATCTCCTACCGTGTCCTGATTAATTTGTAGCTCCATGATAATTCGACCATCAGGTGTGATATGCGGGGTCACTTCCAAACTTAATGCCGCCTCTTTGAATGCAACTGATGTTGCTCCACTGGAAGAGGCTTCCTGATAGGGGATTTCAGTACCGGAAGCTATCCGGGCCGTTTGCTGATCTGCAGTCAGCACCTTTGGCGTGGCGATGATATCGGCATGGCCGCTAGACTCTAGGGCAGATAATTCCAATTCAAGCAAACCGCTACCCAAACTACTGAACCCTAGGGCAAACGAACTGGCGCCATCGCCCACAACCCCTAAGTCAACCATTAGGTTATCNGGGCGAGNAATNGTTANNNNACCGTCATCNTCTACACCGGANTCTCTNANATCCCATATNGTNTNNNTNNTACCNCCGANGGNAAAATTNGAATCCTGTNNNANGANTACTTTCGNNATCGGCATTNNNCCCANGCNGCCTNCTNANCCCNACATGNCCCCACTTCACCCCCAAATCAACACCGGAGGAAGTGTTGGCTACCACTACCCGCGCCTCAATAAGCACTTGCTGCACAGGNATGTCCANNTTACTAAAAAATGCGCGGATATCCTCAATCTTGGCNGACGTATCTCGAATAAGCATAGTGTTTGTACGCTCATCTACNGTGGCNCTACCCCGGGAAGAGAGCAATCCGCCACTGCCNTCACCGCTCGCTAACAACCCTGCCAAATCAGCTGCTTTCGCATAATTTACCTGTATAAACTCTGTCCTCAATGGCGCTAATTCTTCAACTTGTTTAGATGTCTCCAACTCAAGTTTTTCACGAGCAGCAATTTCATCAGCTGGCGCAACTAACATCACATTTCCAATTGTTCGTTTATCAAGACCTTTGGTTTTCAATATGAGGTCTAGCGCTTGATCCCATGGTACATTTTGCAATCTGAGTGTGATTCGACCCGATACCGTATCACTGGCCACCAAATTCAATTCAGTAAAATCGGCAATCAACTGCAATACTGAACGCACTTCGATATCCTGAAAATTAAGTGAGAGTTTTTCGCCGGTAAAGACAAAACGCTCCTTTTTCCGTTTCTCTAGCTCTTCGATGGGAACAGGTTTTACGCTAATAGTGAACTTGTTATCAGCTTGATAAGCCAAATATTCATAATCNCCTTCAGGNCGAATGATTAATACAGCATTCCCCTCTTCAGTGATGGCATCGATGGACTTCACTGGGGTTGCAAAATCCACCACATCAATTCGCCGATGTAATTGTTNAGGCAGAGTTACACCTATAAATTCAACCACAATTCGGCCACTTTCTTCACGCATGTCAACGGAAGCCGTAGGATCCGTTAACGTAATAATAACCTGACCTTCCCCTTGATTGCCGCGCCGAAAGTCAACTTCAGAGACCGCACTAACCACAGCAACACGCTCAATCACGTCAGCACTTTGATAAGTGGATATGGTCTGTCCACCTGAAGAATCTTGTCCGAGTATCTTTTCTTGGGCATCTCGGCCAACAGTAACAATTAATTCATGCCCCACTACCGCAGTACGGTAGGGCACCAGTTCTGTTAAATTAATAATTAGCCGCGTACGATCCTTAGCCCCCATCACCGTGAGGCTGCGCGCGTTACCGACGCCAAGATTGTGATATTTTGACTTTAGTTGACTCTGGACACCGCTCAGATCAAGTGCAATTCGCGCTGGTTTTTCAATGGTGTAGCCCTTTGGCTCCGGGGGAATACTATCGAACTGCAACCTTAGCTCGATTTGATCCCCAGGAAGGGAGGCAAATTCTAGATTTTTTAGCACAGCAACCTCAGCAAATGCAGCTTGATGAGCCAAGAGAGCTACCGAAAAGAGGACGAATGTGTAAATCATTTTTTTCATCATTATTACCTGTCTACACCCTATCAATTTCATGCGCATATTCTGTACAAATTATTAAATAAAAACCACTAGTTTTTTAATACTATAGCCCTAGGCCGCTCGACCCAGCCCTCATCCCCATCAGGGATTAGCTCGATTACATCAATTTTTGCATCCGAAATATCAACTACCCGTCCATGGTTACGCCCCATATAATTACCAATAGCAACTCGATGTATGCCNGCCTTATTGTCGCGNACTAAGGAGAANAGNNTNTTCCCNGGTCGNCTNAGAGTACCCACCATNNNCAAAGCATCGATACTAAATTCTTCTAACANCTCTTTNGGACGATCAAAGTCNGGCGTCACTCTATTACCCTTGACCATTGTTTTCAATGGTTCAACAGCGACTGGTGGCTGAAAAGGNCTGCGNAATAGAGAAGCACTGTATGAAAAATTCTGGTAGGTTTCAAACTCAGGCGGNGGTTCTATTCGNCCTTGAGGACGGCGTTTTATTNCTTCCATTTTCAATTTAAGGTCAGCGTGCTCATCGCCACTACAAGCAGTAAGTGCCAAGATCACACCCATTACAAACACGCTAATTATAGGAGACTTCATTCGTCGTCCTCCTCTGAGCGATCATTGTAACGATAGGTTTTTGCAGTGATGGCTAAAGTCAGTACGTTAGGAGTTCCTTGTTCCGGCCTGATAGTATAATCATGCAGAGTGACTATTCGAGGTAGCGCCGCAACGCCACTAATGAAACTACCGATTGAATGATAGCCGCCCTTAACCTTTATTTCTATCGGTAGCTCTGCGTAGAATTCAACAACCCGCTCCTTACCCAGATCTATCGACTCGAATTCCAAACCACTATCCANACCAAGTTGCGAAATATCTTCTAATAACCCAGGCACTTCAGTATCACTGGGTAGCTGCCGCACCAAAGCACCAAAAGAGTTTTCCATGTCTTCCATCTGCCTTCTATAGCGATCTAAGTTTGCGGCTTGAAACGCCTTACTTTCAAACTCCTTCATCAACACCTTTTCTTCTTTCGACTTTTTTTCAAGCGTATGNAGGCTTTCTGAAAGTTGAAATTGAAANACTAAAAACCCCGCCAACACNGCCNTGGCNACCCAGATAGTCAACTTTATAGGNAGCGGCCATGATCCAATATTTTCGGGGTCTAAATTATTGAGGGTATCGAGTACTTCTTGAATATCCACTATCCGCCGCCTCCCTCACTACTTTGTTTTCTATTTGTTGGCGACACTCCAACAACACTGAGCTCAAATAGGCTACTAGCCTCCTCGTCCTCCCCAGCAACCACAGACGCCAAAGTAGGATTGGTAAACCAATCGGAATCATTTAAATTGCGCATAAAGTTTGAAACTCGATTATTTGCTTCCGCCTCGCCTTTCAATATGAATGTCTTGCCGTTGCGCTGCAACCAAGAGAGGAATACACCATCGGGGGTTTGCTGAGCAAGCTCGTCAAAAAAATGCACTATAACAGACCGGTTGCCCTGTAAGTCTTGAATAACATTCATTCGCTCTACTAATTGTTCCCGCTGCTTTTTGAGTTCTTTAATCGCACTAATACTAACGTCCAGCTTCTCTTGCTCCATTGTAATATATCGATTTCGGGATTCTTGACTACTGATCTGAGCGCTGATACGGGTATCCACAAGAAATACCGAACCCGCGCCAATTATTGCTACACCTGCAAGAATCACAAAAAATTGTCGCCGTAGTTCTGAGCGCCGTTCCTCTCGCCATGGTAATAAATTGATACGAGCCATTAATCAAAGCTCCTCAATGCCAACCCGCAGGCAATCATCAATGCCGGCGCATCGTTACTCAAAGCCGCCGCATTGACTCTTGTTGCTAGTGACATATTAACAAATGGATTTGATACGGAGGTGGTAGTGCCAACCTTATCTTGGACAAGCTCATCCAAACCTGAAATTGACGCTGTACCGCCAGCCAATATGATGTGATCGACATCGTTATATTGACTTGAAGAAAAGAAGAATTGTAATGAACGGGTGACTTGCTGAACCACAGCTTCTTTGAAAGGCTCCAGCACTTCGCTCTCGTAGTCATCGGGTAATCCGCCCTGTTTCTTCGCCAGACCCGCTTCTTCCACAGACAAACCATAGCGCCTCTGAATTTCTTCCGTTAGTTGCTTGCCACCAAACAGCTGCTCCCTTGTGTAAATAGTTTTGCCGTCATGTAACACACTTAATGTGGTCATGGTGGCCCCCACATCTACAATTGCCACTGTTTGATCTTCCCCACCATCAATTTGATCAGCAATCAAACTAAAAGTACGCTCCATCGCATAGGCTTCAACATCCACCACTTTTGCTTGCAAACCCCCTATTTCTAAAACATCTACCCTTAGGTCTACATTTTCGCTACGACATGCTGCTAGCAATACTTCTACCTGTTCGGGGTTGTCTTCCGCTATCCCTTGCACTTCAAAATCAATACTCACTTCATCCAGCGGGTAAGGAATGTATTGATCGGCTTCCACCCGAATTTGATTTTCCATCTCATCATCAGACAGGGCGACATCCATTTCGATAGTCTTCGTAATGACGGCCGATCCGGCCACTGCCACAGCGGCTTGCTTAACACCGGTTTTACAATGATTCACCAGACGAGCAATGGCGACACCCACGCCTTCAACATCCGTAATATTTTTTTCAACGACGGCATTAGGCGGTAAAGGCTCTACACCATAGGCTTCTACACGGTATCGATCACCTTGCCTACTCAACTCAAGCAACTTGACTGATGTTGAACTAATATCAATACCAAGTTTCGAACTTTGTGATTTGTTTTTGAAAAACGATAACACGCGTTGCCACTCTTTTTTTCTATCAATGATAATTACTTAGAACATTTTTATATCTATTTACATTAAATACTACAAATCGCGAGTTCGCAATTAGCGGTGAACATTAATCTCGTCATATAATCTAGAATATTCTTCAACTAAACAGATCAATTGCTTACCCGCAAATTATCGCTACTCGGTATTAGTCATTATTCATGAAAATTATTCGCTCTTTCCTTAACGCTAGCCTATGGACACTGCTCGGTGGTATCTGTGGAGCAGTACTCATTTTCACTAGCTCTATCTTATACCTTAGTCCTAATTTGCCCGCAGTCGAAAAATTAAAAGATATTCAGCTGCAAACTCCGTTAAAGGTCTACACCAGCGACTACAAATTAATTGCTGAATTTGGCGAAAAACGCCGAACCCCTTTAACTTTTTCGCAAGTACCGGCACTCTTTGTAAAAGCCATTTTAGCGGCGGAGGATGACCGTTTTTATCAACACCACGGCGTAGACATTACTGGGCTCACCCGTGCTTTTCTTGAACTGGTCAAAAC
>JAESQG010000134.1 GCA_016765265.1 Pseudomonadales bacterium
GAAAGCACTGGCCAAAGATAAATTCAAATGGCCAAGGTGAAGCACTATGAGAAGTTATTGCCTTGGAATTGTCGCGACAAGGTGAGGCTTATACCTTCAAGAGAGTCACATTGATGAGCACGGGGCTTTGAAATGCAAAAGATGTCAGATGTATTGGCGGGGGTATCACAATTTGGATTTATGAACCCAAATACGCCGCAATACATCTTACTCAGAAACGTCAACAAGCTTCTTAGTAAGATGACCAGGTATCAGCCATTAAATTATCCTAATGATAATCGCCTCATTCTGGAATGCTGCTTTGAGAATGAGAAATTAAAGGTTCAGTGGCAGGAAATTTCTACGGCACTATTTAGATGAGATAGCAATAGAGCAGTTTAGCCTTCGCTAACGTTAAATCTAACTGTTACCGGCTATCACGCAACTGATTTAGGTTATGGTTGCTTGGATTTATCACTGGATCATTAGCTGATAGTTGGTTAGAACTGAGATATAGCGAGGCGGCGTATATATAACCCATTCGAAGCGTTAGCTAAAGGAAAAGTAGGACGCGTATCTTTCTTAGATGTGAATCAGGGGTATACCATTTTCGAATACTACTGGAGACTGCCTATTTGATTGGTTGCTCCGTATTTAAGTCGTAGAGGCGGATTGTATAAGAGTGTATATAGAGTGTGTTTTCTGGGGCTGATCATTGGATTCATTCCTGTTCGGTAAAAGCATAACGGGAATATAACATCGTTCGCTCTTTATCGCTTTTCGATATATCGATATCTAAAGCGTGACATCGTACTGTAAGCTCAAAGTAATGCTTCTCCAAAAAATTGCACAGACTTTATGTGTTTTCCCATCCACTCGCATCTTGGGCTTACTATTCATTTCGAATTTCGAATTACGAAATAAACTGAAATATTTTATGAAAGGTGGTTGACAGTTTTAGTTTGGCGTATGAGCATCGAATCAAACTCCAAGAACATAAAATATAAAAACAAAATATAAAACTGTCTAAAGAGGTGTAGGCTAATTTTAGTTTCTAACTATTAGCGCACCATTTTTCAGTGTAGTGCTCTTTTTTTTAGCTCGTAGAAATGGCGTGGTCCTTAAAGTGTCTGTTTGCCCTATTGAGTCTCTGGGTAACTTTCCCTTGGAGAATTAGCACCGGCATAGGAATTATTTAATAGAAACCACTTAATAAAAATCACAATTTGACCAAGGACTAGCGCATGCCTATAACTAAATTCAGTTTTGTAATGTCCCTTTCTCTGTTGCTATTATTGAGCGGCTGTTCACAGCATATTGGTGCGCGATATGGCCGCTTCCGGCATGGTCAACTTCGGTAATAAATACATGAATCCGTGGTTTATGGCGTCAGAGGATACCGATGTCATGTGTGCTATGGGTGAAGGTATGGCTGCTATGGCCTTTCCCCTCGGACCTAATATCGATCCCATCATCCCCATGATTACCTTAGCGTCCAGCATGTGTGCGGATGAGAAAGCGAAGGAAGAAGAGCTTCGTTATATCCGCGCCTTACGTAGAAGTGATATTGAGACTGCACAAGACGCTCGTACCATGAGACAACGCTGGACTGCGCTTGCGGCAAAACGTCAATGGTTCGGTTTCAAAGCAGCAGTACGGGCTTTTGGCGAGCCGGGTGGTACATGTCCTAAATTGAAGCATCGAAATGAAGAGTTAGCCTATATGTTTGGTTTGTTCGGGGGTGTACAAGCGCTACAAGCAGATATGGCATCCGGGGGAACGGTAGGGGTTACGATGGATGTGCTACCAAAAGTAATTCGCGGCATACAATGTCTAGACAGCGATGAGTTTTGGGGTATTCCTGATGCTGTGGTGGCAAGTGCGGATATAATGATGGCCATCATTGACGGTGATAAAGAGGCGACAAGCAAAGGTTACGCACGTCTGGATAAAGCGGCAAAATTGGGTGAAGAAAAAGGCGTTCGCCTGGTTCAAATGATGCAAGCTATTCTTTATTCGGGACAAGGTGATGAGGAAGCGTTGAAAAAAGTGATTCGTAGACACGTGGCCTCAAAAGAAGCAGTACCTGCAGACCCCTCTCTCAACTTGTTAGACGAGATGGCGACACGAGGCATACGCTTAATTTCCGATAAGCTTTGGACACAGCATACAGGTCAAAGAACTCCTTACGGCAGGTTGGGTACTTTCTGGGACGATACACCGGTTGTCCAGGCTGGCTTGGATATCGATGATCTCTTGTAATTAACCACTTTCGTAATCGTACTTAATCTCACTATTGAAGAATGAAGATGAATATTCGTAATGTCATTAAAAAAGCGATAACAGGGATGGTAGTCAGTTTAGCATTCGCAAGTAGTGTGCAAGCTGCGCAATTAAAAGAAGTTAACATGTGTGCATTTACGTTTATGGGAGAAGGGGGGCCTGACTACCAATATATTCTAGATTATCAGGCAGCCGCTTTGAATTGGGGCGTGAAACTCAAACTAAAAACCTATGTGAGCGAAAAAATTGCCGTGGAAGAACTAAAGGCGGGCGCTTGCGATATAGCTAACATGACTTCCATTAACGCGCTTAGTTTTAATAGATTTACTGGCTCGCTAGATGCGCCGGGTGGAATACCTACTTATGATCATTTGAGAGTGGTGTTGACAACATTAGCGACACCAAAAGCGGCGAAATATATGAGGAATGGGGAGTATGAAGTCGTTGCTATCGCTCCCATGGGCGCAATTTTTATATTCACTAACGATAGAAAAATTCGGACTTTGGCGGATCTAGCGGGTAAGAAAATGGTCGCTTTGGATAGTATGCCGGAAATGCGTCAATTGGTAAAAGATTTGGGCATGACACCAGTTTCTTCGACTATCACTAATATGTTTCAAAAGTTTAACAATGGTGCTGTGGATATTGCCGCGGGTCCTGCCATGGTGGTTGAAATGATGGAATTGCACAAAGGCTTGGAGCCGGACGGAGGCATCTTAACGCTACCTCTAGTGCAAGCCAGTATTCAATACGTGGCACGTTGGAAAAAATTACCCGCAGATTTTGGACAAAAATCCCGTGAGTATTTTATCTCTCGATACGATGATACAGTAAAGGTTCTTCGCAAAGCGGAAAGTAATATTCCGAAAGAGTATTGGTTTGAGATACCGGAGGAAAGTAAAGAAGAGGTGGCATCTCAAATTAAGCGAATTCGCTTAGCGTTTATAGACAAAGGCATTTATGACCCAAAAACCCTGACATTATTAAGAAAAGTGCGTTGTAGGTTTGAACCTACCTTAGCAGAATGCACAGCCACTCAGATTGAGTAAATCTCTCTTTTAGTAAAACACATTCGAGTAAAACACATTCTAGTAAAGCAAGTGTTGAATCATTAGCTGAAACTCCTGTCTTTAGAGCAGAGTAATAAATAGATCTCATAAGAAGCGCATTGGTCCTGACGCTTCTCGATGAGCCCTATTTTTTAGCAAGGGGATATGAAGTGAATTCAGTTATTACTGAGCCAAAAAACCCGATGGCCGCTAAGATGGCCGATAGATTACCGATACTGGTGATCCTGGCGCTGCTAATTTTTATCATCTTTGCTCGTACTGGCGAAAACCTCCACGCGCAAGTAACAAAATTAGGGAACATTGTTTGGGATGATTATTTTGCCCTCCGTTCTGAAATTAAACCCCCCACTTGCAATCCAGAGATGGATATCAATTCTCGATTATTACAACTAGAAGCGAACGCGCAGAATGCTACTGATGAGTTTGATCTGTTTGCTAATGAATTTAATCGAGACGCNGCACTAATCTCCTTAACTACGCAGAAANAAATGTGTGTGAATGAGCATGCNATCGCACTGGATTTGCNAGGCAAAGTAACTCCAGCGGTAAAGGTTTTTCGGGCGATGGAGACGCAGCTGTCTCAGGCGAGTTTATTTGCCACTGCGCAACAACAAATATTTTTGGTGATNTTATTATTTGCGTCCGCAGGTGTTGCGAGTCAAAAACGACATCATATNGCTTTTCGGCCGATGATCTCCTCGTTGGATTATCGCTTATCCACTACTTTGCAGTTGGTAGCTAATAATTGTCTAGCATTGTCTGCTTGGTATTATCATGAGGTGACTTTTGGCTCTGGGATANATGTGTCNAATCCTGAAATTATCTATGCGTTTGTTCTTGGTAGTTTCTTCCTCGCGTCGATTTCTTGGTATCAAATATTCAATCTTCCAAAAGACACCACGGGATCGGGTACTTTGTTGCACGCCATGTTGTCGTTGCCCTTGTACTCTTTTGTCATGCTTATATTTGCCGCTATTATATTAGTCAAGCAGGGCCATATGGCGGGTATGGCTATCTATTTTAGTTCCTTTTTCGAAAATGCCGGCACCTATTTAGACATTGCGCTTTATCTGTGGTGTGGCATGTTATTAAAGCAAACTCAACTTGGAGAACGGGTGTTTGCAGTTTTTACGCCGTGGAAATTGCCACCTGAAATACTGGCATGTTTAGCCATAGTGGTGATGGCGGTACCGACTGCGTTTACCGGCGCTTCCTCTATCATTATTCTAGCGATGGGAGCGGTTGTTTACCGTGAACTACGCAAAGTGGGTACTAGAAGACAGTTAGCGTTGGCGGCCACCGCCATGAGTGGAAGCACTGGTATTGTATTGCGCCCTTGCTTAGTAGTTGTGTTAATTTCGATTTTGAATAAAGAGGTGGTGACTGACGATTTATTCTATTGGGGTATTCGCGTGTTTATGCTTAGCTCAGTTGTTTTCTTTTTCTATGCTCTGATCACAAAGAAAGAGCCGTTGCGTGTAGCACCATTCAACGAAGCATTAAAGCCGTCCTTTTATAATTTAAAAAATCTATTGCCCTATGTAGCCGTCTTTGCTGCGGGAGCAATCCTGTATGCAGTCGCATTAGATGCGTATTTAGATCAATTTTCCGCTCCTATTATATTGCCAATATTGATTGTTTTAGTGATTATTTATGAACGCTCTTTAAGTAAGGCAAAGCCCATCTATGATGATCCTGAGCGAATGGCGACGGTGTACAAGGCCCTAACCAAATCAATGAGCGATGCTGCTATACATATAGGTGCTTTGTTGTTTTTAATGGCTACCTTCTCCATTATGATGGGATTTGCCGGCGCCTCAACTAGTGCCACCTTCCTGGAAAACTTCGACACTACTATGGGTGTGATGGGAGTATTGGTGATAATGTTCGTATTAATCGGTATGTTTACGGAATCGATGGCGGCGGTGGCCATGGTTTCGTTAATGATCGCACCTGTTGCTTATGCCCAAGGGGTGAATCCCATCCATTTTTGGATGACCTGCTTGGTTGCATTAGAGCTGGGGTATTTAAGCCCCCCGGTGGCATTGAGTCATATCTTTACCCGTCAGGTTGTGGGTGAGGAAGAAGCCATACTGGCTTCGCAAGAAGGGGATACTTTCTATTACCGTAATGAGAAGTTTTTATTACCATTATTGGTCATGGGAACTACATTATTAATTGTTGCTTTTGTGCCTTTCTTGTTTATCTATAATTGATGAATCATAAACTTATTGAAGAGGGAATGCATTACCCCGTAACTTTTCGATTTTGCTGCGTACGGAGGCAGCAAAACTAACTTCCGGGGCAATTGTTAAAAATCGTTCGAACTGATCAATTGCACTTTGGAAGCATTCTAGCTGNTCAAATAGAAGCCCNCGATCAAGTACGTCCTGAGGGCTGTTNGGTTGTAACAATAANCGACGCTCACAATAACTTAGACTCTCAGCGAAATCGCGACGTGCCAAATAATTTAACTTGAGGTTGTTTAGCATGCGTAAAATAATGTCCTTATTGGTTGCGGCATGTAAATAATGTTCAAGACGTTCTGCGGGTTCTCCCGCGTTGCTAAGCATTTGAGCACAATCCTCCGTTGACATTAACTTGCCGTAAAAGGGATCAATAATTACCTCACGCTCTCGCACAAGTTTTAGTAGGAAGTGCCCGGGAAAACTTATCCCGCTAATTTGCAACCCAAGAACTTGGCCAACCCCGATATAAACCAAAGCGATGGAAATAGGTATCCCTTTGCGGGACTCCAGAACTTTGTCGAGAAAACTATTCTCAGGGTTATCGTAGTCATTTTTGTTGCCAGAAAAACCCTGGTTTTGATTTAGGTATTTGCACAATCCTAGTGCTATGTCCTCGATTTTGTCGTCAGTTCGAACACAAAATCGAGCACCTTCAGCAAGCTGAGCCATTTGCTGTCGGCAGGCACTGATATCAATTTCGGAGTTGTGTTCTCCTGCAATGACCAGAGCAACCTCTATCAAATCAATTTCATCATCATCTTGAGATACTTCTTTCTCGAAGCGTAGGCGGTAATCTGCTGTATCCATCTCGGTTACCTGTTCCCAGTGTAGGGTGTAGCAATCAATCTTATGATCCGATCAATGTTGCAAGCTTAAAAAGTTCGTGTCCCTATAATAGAGTAGTATTAGNAAATTTAAATAGATATTATTGNNGCTCCGCAATAATCGGCTAGAGATANAGCAGCTNATCCATTGTCGNGNAANTNGANANATAAATTGAAATATNAATTGAAATAAAAGAAACGGAGTTATTATNAGTAATACAGCAGTGGCCCTGTTGGGCTTTACGTCCTGGACCTTNTTTTTGGTATTGAGTATTGCGATGTTTAGAGGTTACTGGAGTGTAAAAGGTGGTCATGCCCTAAACGCCTTTGCACCAGATGGGTCTGATGTGTCGCCCTTCTCTAATCGCATATGCAGAGCTCACGCAAATTGTCTAGAAAGTTTACCTGTATTCGCTGTAATCGCTCTTTANGCACTGGCGACTGATCAGACTTCCGTAACCGATCCTTTAGCTCTTTATGTTCTTGCGGCCAGAGTTGGTCAAAGTACAATTCATATGATTAGCACCGCGGTACCGGCGGTATTGGTTAGAGCGAATTTATTTGCNGNTCAAGTAGGGATTATGGGTTGGCTTTTGTTTCGATTAGTCAACTAGTGCCATCGTAGGCGAGCATGCAGGAAGAGGTGTAGACAACGGCTATCTGTCTTAGTTGTTTTAAGAGCTTTAAGAGAGTGTTGACGTTGCCTACCCTGTATATGGCGTTTTATTCAGTGTCTTCTGGCACTAGCAGTTCGTCGCGACTTCGGGTATTTCCTCTAAACAAGACAATGGTATCTCCTTTTTGGTTTTTCACCACTGCATCATAAATCCCAGTTCGTTTTTGGGANAAAATTTCTCTACATTCCACAGTTAACTTATCACCCACCAGTGCTGGGTTGACGTAGTCAATAGTACAACCTACACCAAACGTCACTCGATTATGCATGCTACACGCTTTACCGAAGGCAGTATCGCAGAGGGTAAACGTTATGCCACCATGACAGATTCCATTAATGTTTGACATTATATCGGTGACCATCATTGACAGACGACTGTAGCCAACTTCCAAGGCTTCAATTTCAATGTTAAANAGCTTGTTNATATTTTCGTTGTTAGAAAGCTTATNTCTGAGCTTCTCAAGAGTGGCCTCTGAAGGACCCTGGTTGTCGCTATTCATGACATATGTTCCTGTTACTACACTTATCAGTTCGGCAGTTCGTCAGTTCGTCAGTTCGTCAGTTTGATGCGGCTAATAACTGTATAAAAAAGTCGGAGTTTATTAGTGAAGCTAATGGGTAAACAAGCGTGCGATTATCCGCTTGTTTTTTTAGCGGGCTACGTTATACCATATTTGCCCGCCACAGTGCTTGGAAGTTGTGTGAATAGTAGTTCTCTTCCAATAACAGGTCGCTAGAGCGTGTTACTAGCAGAGGCCGATACATTAGGTCGGTAAAGATAGATCAATACAAAAATAACCGGTGAGTTAAATATATGGACAAGAAGGAAGAGTTTAAAAAGGATGTTCGTGCGTGGCTAAGTGAAAACTGTCCGCCCAGTATCTGTGAAAAGGACGCGGATTACAGTCCGGGCTTTTCAATGCAGTACCGAACTGGGGATTCAAAACTGTGGTTGGAACGAATGGCGGCGAAAGGCTGGACTGCACCCATGTGGCCCAAGCAGTACGGCGGTGGTGGATTAAGTTTCACCGAAAACAGTATCCTTCAAAAGGAAATGAGGAAGATTAACGCGCCAGTACCCTTTGCGGGTATGGGGCTGGTGATGATTGGACCNACATTGCTTGAGTTAGGTACAGAAGAACAAAAGCAACGTCATCTGCCCAAGATAACTTCCGGAGAAATTAGTTGGTGTCAAGGCTATAGTGAGCCTAACGCCGGTTCAGACTTAGCGAATTTACAAACTAAAGCGGAAGACAAAGGAGATCATTTTTTAATAAATGGTTCAAAGATTTGGACGTCGGGAGCAATGCATGCTGACTGGATGTTTTGTTTGGTAAGAACTGACTTTAAGGTGCAGAAGCAAAAGGGAATCAGCTTCGTTTTATTCTCCATGACTGATCCAGGCGTCACTAGAAATCCTATACGGTTGATTAGTGGCGATTCACTATTTTGCCAAGTTTTTTTCGATGACGTTAAAGCCAAAAAAGACGACCTAGTTGGTAAGCTTAATGAAGGCTGGACTGTTGGTAAACGGTTGCTAGAATTTGAACGCTCTTCTATTGGTAGTGGCAGCATTGGATTCGGGTCTAATGTTGGGATCAACTTACTAGACATCGCTCAAAGATATAGGGGCAATGATGAAGGCAAGATTGAAGATCCGCTACTGAGGCATCAAGTGATTCAACAAGAGATGAATTCTCGCGCGTTTAACGCAACCACCCAACGNATTATGGCAGAAGCGAAGTCGGGGAAAATGCCTGGTTTTGCTACCTCAGTAATGAAATATTATAGCTCTGAAATGACCCAGAAAAAATCCGAAATGATGGTGTCCATCTTGGGAGCTAACGGACTGGGTCGAGAGGGCGAAGAGTTTAATACTCAAGAGTTGGCCATTACCAGGCGTTGGTTATTTGATAAAGCCTTTACGATTGCCGGTGGCAGTTCGGAAGTACAGCTTAATATTATCGCAAAACGAATTTTAGAATTACCTGTATCATAAAAGGAATTAACTAATGGCTTTAACCTTAAACGAAGAGCAGCAACTACTCAGTGATTCTGCTAAAGATTTTTTTACCAAACGCATGCCGGTCAGTCTATTGAGAGAACTACGAGATAATGAGGATGAGCTTGGCTATTCAGAACCCCATTGGAAAGAGATGATGGAGTTGGGGTGGGGCGGTATTGTTGTGAAGGAAGAATATGGTGGCCTTGATTTTGGCTATCAAGGACTAGGTGTTGTACTTGAAGAGGCCGGGCGCACTTTAGCTGCTTCACCTTTATTTACCACCTGTGTTTTGGGAAGTACTGCTATAGAACTAGCGGGCAACGAGGAACAAAAAAGCGAGCTGTTACCTTTGCTTGTTGCAGGCGAACTATTGCTTGCCTTAGCCATTGAAGAGAGTGCTACCCACGGACCAAAAAGAACTAATACCCGCGCCATTAAAACCGAAACGGGTTATAAGATTAGTGGAGACAAAACCTTTGTACTAGATGGGCATATTGCTAACAAACTAATCGTGGTGGCAAGAACCTCAGGGGATCCCGGTTCGGAGCAGGGGATAACATTATTCTTAGTGGATAATAACAGTCCTGGTCTAGAAATTCGGAAACGTAAAATGGTAGACAGCCGTAATTCCTGCAATATCGCCTTCCGCGAAGTTGAAGTGTCTAGTTCAGCAGTTTTAGGGACCGTAGACGAAGGGTTTGCTGTTCTGGATCATATGCTTAGTATTGCTCAAATATGTCTTGCTTCGGAAATGCTAGGCAGTATGCAAGAAGCATTTGAGCGAACGGTGGAAGATATTAAAACTCGCGTTCAATTCGATGTTCCCTTAGGTTCCTTTCAAGTATTACAGCACCGAGCTGCGAAAATGTACGTGGAAATTGATCTCTGCAAATCTGTGGTTATCGCTGCATTATCGGCATTGGATGAGGGGAAAACACCAAATGAGATTGGTCAGCACGCCAGCTTAGCCAAAGCGAAAGTCACTGAGACCTTTAATCTCGTGACCAGTGAAGCGATTCA
>JAESQG010000135.1 GCA_016765265.1 Pseudomonadales bacterium
CTAAATCTGCATAACTCCAAAATTCGCCTTTTACCAGTCCAGGCAGCAAATCATCTTTTTGTTTATCTGAACCTAATGAGCTAATAATATCAGAACATAAAATTTGATTGTTCAACTGATAAGAAACAAGACCTTCCTTAGCCATATTATGTAAAAAAACCGCTAGATCAGGCGTGGTCATTCCGGCCCCACCATAGCGCTCATCCACTAAAAGACCCAAGTAACCGCCTTCAGATATTTCCTGCCAAAAAGCCGTTGGATAATTATCTATTTTTGTGGATCTTAAAAAGTACTGATCATCGTACTGCTTCGATAATTGAGCTGCCACGGCGGCAATTAAACTCTGTTCTTCCGTATAAGCTGATTCTTGAAACATTTTTATCCCTACCTGTTAACAAGTTATCTTCATTGCCCATCTTTATTCACTTTACCCGATCAATTTCTTAATCACAAACGGGTAGTGACAGGACTTCCCACTAGATATTCACATCGTTAAAATCGACTACATCTCGATCGTTATAGTTGCCTTCACGTTTTTGCATTCCCGCCATGACCGCTTCAATTTGATTGTGACTTTTCAATAATTTGCCCTGTAAACGTTCTTCAACTCGTAGGCCTTCGATTTGATCGCCGTGCCAAGTATTATCCAACAAGTATTTCCCGAGCGTAATGGCATTGGGATTACGTTTTGCGATTCCAGCAGCCATTTCCAAGGCAGCCTCTCTAGGGGTTTCACTTAAGGATGTCACTAAACCAATCTGCTGGGCCTCCAACCCCTCCACTACTCGACCAGTGAAAGTAAGCTCTTTTGCTACATCTAAACGCACCAAATCTCGCAGGGTTTGTGAGGCGGACATGTCGGGAATCAAACCCCATTTGATTTCCATAATGGACATTCTCAAGTTCGGGTGAGCAATACGAATATCGGCACCTAACGCAATTTGTGCTCCGCCGCCATAGGTCACCCCGTGTAAGGCACAAATAACAGGAACAGGTATCGATTTCCATACGAAAGCGGGTAATTGATAATAATTCGGCCAATACCCACCCTTACCCTCTCCAAATGGTGCAGCTAAGCCACTAGGGTCGGTGAAATTAGCCAAATCCAAGCCCGCACAAAATCCACGCCCTTCACCGGAAAGCACAACTGCTCTTACGCTGGTGTCCTTCTGCAACTGCTGGCCAGCAGCAACAATGGCGTCAAACATAGGCATGCTTAAGGCATTCATTTTTTCAGGGCGATTTAACCGTACATCAGCGACCTGATCTTGAATATCAATAGTGACTAGATCCGTCATAATTTTCCTCACGCTTCGATTTAGAATTTGGAATATCGAATACTAGCCTAGACCCTTGTCTATATCACCAACATTAGCGCTAGCGTTTAATATAGGTAGTCATATACGCGGGTGGATACTTCACGAAAAGTAATGTATCACCTCCAAACTTCTGCTCGATCTCAAACCCGGACATAATCTCTCTGAAACTCGCGTTTTTTGGTTTTTGAGTAATGAGATGAGGCGTAGGGTAAATCATGACTTTACCACCGGGTTTCAGCACACGATGAAACTCTTCGAATATACCCTCCAAAATCGCGTCATCATTTATCCAGGCATACATGGCATAATTCGACAACACCAAATCAACAGAATCATCGTCAAAAGGTAGGTCATCAGCGAGTGTACCAATACCTTTTTCCAGTCCCCGCGCATCAGGATCGATCTTCCCCCCTCCTCCCACGATGCGCACTTTTAGCATATCCAGAAGCCCAAACTTAAACCCATTCTCTAACTTAGGGTCGATCCCATAAAACGCGATGTCTTTACGCCGACAAGCTTGAAACATTGAATCAGAGACATAAGGTGTCAACCCACAACCTATATCCGCGATGACTTTACCCTTAAGCTCAGTTAGTACTTGATGTTCAGACTTGTTTTCAAAAAATATTTTCCGGTAATACTCAAAAGACCGGCCAGTGCTTACTATGGGAAACGGGGATAATCCATACACTCCGGTCCCCGTCTTAACTGCGCTGTAAACCAAAGAGGATACCAGAGGTAATATTGTACTTTTAATCATGGCTTAAATCTCATCAACTTCATTGCTACACATCCGTTAATAACCTCGTCCTTGTTATTCTAGAGATGAATAATCGCACTACTGCTCCTAATCTTGTAGTGTAGTTTAGGCCAGAATTTACGCATTTTTGAGTTTAGAGAAGAGTCCGATGTCGTAAGATAGAAGCAAATTCAGTTAAAACATTAGCTTTTAAAATTCATACTGAATTAATGGAAAAGAAA
This sequence comes from Pseudomonadales bacterium, assembly GCA_016765265.1. Classification (GTDB taxonomy): domain Bacteria; phylum Pseudomonadota; class Gammaproteobacteria; order Pseudomonadales; family DC-out160; genus DC-out160. The sequence goes on from JAESQG010000135.1 coordinate 2,301, forward strand.
AGGTTATCACGCTAGAAAACGTGAACTTGATAAGAATTAATAACCTTCATTATTGGTGACTTACACAGTGCTGTCAGAGCTTGGCCTCACCCTCATTTCTTTAATATAAACCCCTAGCTTATCTATATCATAGGGCTCGCGGGCTAGTGTTTTCGGGTTCCACATACTTCGGCCCGATTGATTGACGATATCACCGCCGTATACATGGATCGCGTAACATTTTTTCCCCAGTGTATTGGAAATGGCATGTATTGTTTTACCGTTTAATACGGCCACATCACCCTCTTTCAAAACCTTATCACTTTTTTTCTTCAGCCCGTTTTCATCCACCACAAAAAACTCGTTAGGCTCCTCCCCTTCATAGACTCCAATCACTGCCCACATCTGGTGATCGTGAGCAGGCGTACGCATTCCAGGTGGCGTGACTACATCCAGAATCGTTAAAAACTCTGATTTGAACGCAACGGCATCTCTTAATGACTTAGCCTTATCCGTGGGAGAAAAAGCTTCTCTTAGTGCGGCAGGGTCAGAAATCGCTTCTTGTACCAGCTCTTTGATAAGCAATTGAGGTTCAGGTTGCTGCACTGCATCTTGGCAATCTGAGATAAACTGTTTAAGGTTAAACATAACATCCACTCCTAATCATGTTGATAGCGACGAACCCACGCCGGTCTCAACAGACGCTAACCTCACAAGAGCAAAGTTGCAATAGTTTGGCAGTTAATTATTGGTCAGGGATACTTCCGGATCGATACAGTATATAGAGATCAATAATCACTTCTGGAATTTGACTCAAGATCGCTTTACCCAGTTTTGGATCTTGTTCATACTTTTTTATGTCAGGATCTTCATGCAAACCCGACGCTAAAATTATCGGTAGTAGCAATTGCGCCACAGTTTCTTCATCAACCTCATACCAACTCTCTTCATCGAGAAAAACAGTCTCCATAAAACCAATAGCCCAACTCCTTAGTGGGGATTCATCTGGTTCAGTTGACAACTTAAGCGGACAGGGTAGGAACAGTTTTTCGTTGTGATAAAAAGAATAATCAATCGATTTTTTAAGTTTTACTAACTGTTTGCAGTTTGCTTCTATTGTCGGATTGGATAGTGTTTTCTCATCCACATCAAGCAAAATCGCTAACCAATTGTCATCTCCCACTCCAACAGGGCTAACTGCTAGTCCACAGATAAATCCATGGGTACCGAAGTAATCATGGGCATCGCTTAGTTCTTCAGATTGAAGAAAATCTTCAATCTCGGCTACTTCGTCTTTTGTTAATGCATTATTTTCCATAAAGTGTGGTCGCTAGGCAGGGTCCATAGGAATAGTCTCGAAAGGATAATATTATTATGCTTAAGGTTCGTAGGGAAGCGAAGATATCCGATTTAGTGCGAGTTAGTACCCTCTGCCGGATGCGTTGGATGACTACTTAATGTATGCATATAGGTGCTTATTTTACTAAAAGCAATTTCAATATCAGTCTTTAATTCATCTGACTGGTGGAGTTCCTCCACGTGCCTATCAATGATGTCTAAGATAAATTCTTCTTGCTCATGCTCAAGTGATAAGGACATAAATAAGTTTTCGATTTCAAGTTTAAGGTGGTCTAAACTTCTCCACATTGAGTGAGTATATATTTCAAAGTTTTCATTTATTTTCCGCATTTCTAATTCAGCGGTTGCAAGGGAGTCGTCAATTGTGGTGGATCTTAGCCCCTCTATCTCCTCATGAGCAATAATTGTTTGCATTCGACCTTCCGCAGCATTAACCATAACCACAAGGTTGTCTCTNCAATTGGCTAGATCAGCATTCGATTCAGAAGGATATTTTGCTAAGACAGAAATAGCAGTTCCGTTAATAAGTAGTGTATCGCCAAAGTCAGAGATTCTGCCTGATGAGCCTTTACTCATCATCTGAGCTTCTAGTGAGGTATTATCGCAGCGATAATTAATGATACCTTGAGGACCTCGCATCTGAATTTGTGGTGTTAAACCTACCTTCTCGATAGCCCCCATGAGATCTACAGCAAGTTCGTCATAATCATGACACTTGGAAAGCCCCAGAATATAACTCACAACATCTCCAAGATCACTAGTGGATCGCATCGCAGACATCGCCATCTCTTTCGCCTCAGAAACTTCTGACGCTACCGCTTTGTGGTAAGTTCTGCTTTTCACTTGTTTAGCTATTTTTTGTAAAATCAGATCTTCCATAAATGGCTTTTTGATATAATCGTCGGCTCCAACCTTATACGCCCATATCGCATCGTCCGCTGAACCGAAATCACTGATGAATAAGACGTGCCCCGGATGATCCGCATCTTCTTTTACCGCCCTGCAAACATGGGACGGATTTAGTCCATACATCACTGGGTTGAGGATAACGATATCTGGACGGGTGTTTTTGATATGCTCGATGTAATTGTTACTTTCGCATAAGCTACTGACTATGTAGTGTTTATCTAGAAGTAGCTCTAAGGTTTCTAGGTTTTCTTCTTCTTTGTCTATTATTAGGACTTTGATGTTTGGTTGGGACATGCTGGATACCGTTGGGAAAGTAGTGGTGTTGGTTTTGAATCTAAGCTTTGTTGGGGAGGCTTGGTTATAGCTTCTTATTTGAGTATGGTATGTACTGGTGTTAAATTCCAAGGCAATGTTGTGTGCTGGGTTTTCGGTGTGGCTTTGTTAGAGGATAGTTGGATGAAATGGTTAATGTGGCTGATTTAGCGGTACAGTTAAAAGTGATTAAACAGATGCTAGAATTTAGATTAATAGGCCTCCTAAAGTTGATGGCCTGTTAAATCGGGGCGAAATCAGTCTATTCAGAAATGACTCATACGTAAAGATAGACTGACCCACCGAAACACCGCTACTACCCGAAAAAGATCAAGTAGGCCTGTTACCTAAGCGAGTTAGCACAGTGAAAACATTATTAACGGCAAGTAAAATGGGGCGAGTCGATCATGCTCAAAGTGAAACCAACATGTCATTGAGGATCTACCAAATAATTGACCGCTCTCACCAGGGCACAACATACCAGGATAAACAACAAAAATACTTCATGGATAAGTCATTGTATATCTTAGTTTTAATATACAATATATCAGCAATTCTTCAAAAGAAGAGACGCTGAGCCTCCAGTTGTATAATGTTAATATTTAAGGGTGTGTTAACAAAATAATATCTTTATAATGCGCGTCAATCATACCACAAGCCAAAATTAGCCAAAATAACATGACAGCATCATTACTAAACTTTGCTCGCCACAATAAGATCGCAATAGTACACGACTGGTTGGTCACCTATGCAGGAGCAGAACGAGTTTTAGAGGACATAATCAAGCTGTTCCCAAGCGCGGACTTATTTTCCATCATAGATTTTCTCCCCGAAAATAACCGTGACTTTATCATTGGGAAAAAGCCAAAAACAACATTTATTCAACACCTCCCCTTCGCCAAAACAAAGTATAGAGCCTACCTCCCACTTATGCCCTTAGCGGTCGAACAACTAGATCTTTCAAGCTATGACATAGTTATTTCAAGTAGCCATGCCGTTGCTAAAGGCGTAATAACGGGTCCAGATCAGTTTCATATATGTTATTGCCATTCCCCAATGAGGTACATCTGGGACCTTCAACATCAATATCTACGTGAAAGTAATCTTCACTCGGGATTCAAAAGCTGGATTATAAGATACCTCTTACACCGCATGCGAATATGGGATAATCGCACAGCAAACGGAGTGGACCTTTTCATATCCAACTCGGATTATATAGGCCGTCGTATTAAGAAAGTATATGGAAAAGAATCAACGACGATCTATCCGGGCATTGACATTGAGAGGTTTCCCCTCGTCACTGACAAAGACGATTTTTACTTCACTGCATCCAGGATGGCACCATATAAAAAGATTGAGTTGATCGTTCAAGCATTTAACGAGATGCCTGACAAAAAATTAAAAGTCATTGGTGATGGACCTCAGTACCAAAAGATAAAAGAGATCGCGGGGGCAAACATTAAACTTCTTGGTTTCCAGCCAACTGAAATACTGATTCAACACATGTCTAAAGCAAAGGCTTTTGTCTTTGCAGCTGAAGAGGACTTCGGAATTATTCCTGTCGAAGCACAAGCTTGTGGCACCCCAGTAATTTGCTATGGAAAAGGAGGTACGCTTGAAACAGTCAAGCCAGAAATAACCGGCCTATTCTTTAACGAGCAGTCCACCAACAGCATAATCACTGCCATAGAAAAATTTGATCAAATCGCCAGTAAATTTGAAGCCGGCGAAATTAGAAAACACGCATCTACTTTCAGTAAGGAAAGATTTCGATCTGAATTTTTAGACATTATATCCAGCAATACCCATTACAAAAAACACCAACAGAATGGAAGAAATTTGAGTTTATGAATTGAAATCAACTCTTCTTAGTCCACAAAATACTTCAATATAGCTTCAGTTTTTTTTGCAGTTAAATCCCACGAGAATTCCTTTGCTCGCGCCTCGCCACAAACGCGCAGTCGTTCTCTAGCAATTGAGTCACATAGTAAATACTCAATTGCATTCGAGATTTGATTGACATCCATTGGGTCGACTAAGACTCCACATTCGCCAACCACTTCAGGTATAGATGTCGTGTTTGAAGATAAAACTGGAGTGCCGCATGCCATTGACTCGAGAAGCGGTAATCCAAAACCCTCATATAGACTTGGATACAAAAAGAAGATAGCTCCGCTCATAAGTGCAGGTAGATCCTCGTCATCCACGTAGCCAACAAATCTAACACCCTCTAGTAGGGAAGGCTTAATACTTACTTCTCCAAACACACTATTTCTTTCCCCCGCAACCACAATCTCAACACTTTTATATTTGAATCTAACTTTCTGCCAAGACTCCAATGCTGTTACAATATTTTTTCTAGGCTCAATCGAGGAAAGCACAAAAATATACTCTTTAATCACACCATACTTATGCTTCACAGCCTTCACTAAATCTAGGCCCTGTACACTGAACTCTTCACTTACACCGTTTGGCACTACCTCAATCTTACGACTATCAATTCCAAGAATCTTTGATATTTTAGCTTTCGAATATTCCGACACTGTAATAATATGCAGTGATCGATGGGCTAGTATGGGCAACATAAATTTGTAATAATTATAAAATTTTTTGGAAAACCATTCTGGGTGTTCTAACACGGCCACATCGTGTATTGTGACAACCTGTCGATCAAGTACAAGAGGCCCTATATTTGAAGGTGAAAAAAGAACACCTCGTTTTTTCTTCACATGAAAAGGCAGAACAGTTTGCTCCCAGATATGTTGAAATACCGTTGATTTGTGCAAAGTTGGTGTCAAACAATCATATCGCCCTTCAAAACGTGACGTAACTTCAAGTGCATATCGTTGAACACCGGTCATCCTTTGGTTTTTGAATCTACCGTTAATTACTATATTACCTTTAATCACACCAACCCCAATCTGACATACCACATAAACTCTCTATTAGATCCACCTCTTTTCCAATACTATCTTCACAACTATAATACTTGCTTACCGACACGCCATCGTTTTCCGCCTGCCTTCAACCTATGAATTACTACCGTAACAGAGCCAGTTGGTCGCTCAAAAACAAGACTCAAAAGAATAAAAAATATCGTGCCAATAACAAAAGGACCAATAGAAAAACCATTTACAAAGATCATCCATAAAGCAATATTCACAATTGATGAAAAAACCAGCAACCCGAACACTCCTCTTGCAATAAATTTGAGCGCGATCAAAAATAAAAGAGTCAAAAAAACAACATATATATACGCTCCAAATACCCCGAAATCATTATAGGCGGATTCAAGAAATGACGATACGTTCAAGCCTGCAACCGAATCTAAATACGGATAGGTATCAACCTTTTTTTCAAATATTTGTTTGAATATCGGTGCAACAAAAGGATATACCATTAATAACCCATACCTAAAGTTTTCGATTTCTTGATTAACTAGCATATGCCTGAAGTTTTCAAAGGAGCTCGTCGAATACATATATACCCACACAAAAGATGAAGGAACAATTTCCGGCATCCCGTAATGAAAATTAATCGTGTGCCCATATACATTTTCCATAACATAGGCAACTCTCATGTCTCCCAAATAACCAAAAAACACAATAAATAACACAAGAATAATACTCATTTTAACCATCATGAAATTCAGCTCCCTCTTCCGATAGGCCAACAAAATTTCATAAAATGCAGCGAAAACTATTGTTAATGTTATGAACCCTCTATTTAACCAAACGAATAGCTGCATAAAACTAAATATAAAAACAAGCGCAAAAACAAACCTTTTAAATCCCACGAAGTTTCTACACAAAAAGTAGGACATGGCCATAGAGTACATCAAAAAATTCGTAATATAATGAACATAGTGAATAACCTGTCCTCGATTAACTTTATTCTCCAAGAAAATCGGCCAACCAACGACAGTATATTCATACAAATTGGCAATAGTCCCCATTGTGAAAAATATTAGAACAGCCCAACATGCAGAATTTTTTGCTTCTATTGTCACACTTAAAGCTCTGACCTTGTGTAGCACCAGTTTTGTCGACGTCAAACATACTCCAAAAAATAAAATCAGGAAAACAAAGGAATACAAATACACTAAATACAAAAAATTACATTTGTATAGATTAGAAAATGAAAGCCCATATAGTGTTATAACAACGAAAAAGAATACAAACACTAAATAAAAAGGATTAAAAACAATAGGTAATAGAATTTTTCTCATATTTACACATTTAATATATTACTAATTTCGAACCTTGGCCATTAGAACCTCCGCCGATTCCAGATTATCAAATTCTTCGCCTTCTTAAAATGTCCCCGACGGAGCCTATTTACAATGCTTAACAAAAAAGAAATCGCGGCGAAAGGCAATAGATGAGGGTAAAGGTTACGTGTAACGATTAGTTTATTTGCCACACTATAAAAATCAGACAAATACCCAACTTTGTTAGCATTCATACTCGAACCCGCAGAGCTCCCCTCCTTGTGATATATCTTGCCGGCCCCACAATAACCTAGCTCCCAACCTCTCCTCTTCCCCCTGACAACCCAATCTATCTCCTCGTAATAAAGAAAGTAATCTTCTGTAAGCAGTCCAACATCTTTGATAAATTCAACATTAACAAAAAGTGAAGCACCTATAGGATAATCTATATTTTTGTCTTGGCATGATTCGTTATATTGCCCGAAATCTAGCTCACCCTCCCCTAGATGTTTTGCAGACGCCATAAAACGATTATAAATACCTCCAATTGCTTGGATTCTATCTGGCGAGTAGTAATAGTTAAGTTTATGCCCTAGTATTCCAATTTGTCTTTCAGCCATAGAAAATGTTTGCATTTGCTTGACTTGATAAGAGAGCACGTATCTGTCTACAACAGTGTCATTATTCAATAACCATACATATTTACAATCTCCCCGCGCCATCGCATATCGCACACCTTTATTATTGCCTGCAGCATATCCGCGGTTATCATTACCCGCAATGATTACAAGCTTCTGCTCTAAACTTGCTCCTATTGGCTCACAGCCTTCTTTTATATATGTATACTTTAGCGGCTTTTTTACAAAGCATGTTCGCAATTCATCTAGTGGACTACTTTTTGGCATATGATAGCCACATGTACCGTCTGCCCAATTTTGAATCCCTTCAATGGAACCATCTTGCGAATCATTGTCAACAACAACAACAACGGCATTTCCATAGTCAATTAGAAACAAACTTTCAAGACACTCAATGGTGTCGGTTAAATTTTTATAATTTAGCACAATTATATATACGCGCTCTTGAATCACTACTTTTACCAACCCGATCCACTAAAAATTATAACTACTGGCACAGAGACTGCTAACATTTCAATTCCACTTTACTACATTTGTACGTACGACTAATTACTTTAGATTGCTTGACTAATTAACAATCTATATAATATGTAAGCGCAAGGACATTAGCCCTATACACACCACTCTTTTTAAGACCCGTTTAGAACTCAAGACTACAGCTCACCATGATTCTGCGGCTGTAGAAGTTATCAATCAAAGAAGTAGATATTTTTTTGATTAGAATAAAAATAAACAACAGACAGACCTACACAAATCAACATAGATAAGTTTTATAGCATCTAAAATATTCCTTTAAAATGACCCAGAACAATATTCTAAATTAAAAGCGAGGAAAGACATATACCGAATCATTTCCCTATTAGTAGCTCCATTTGTCGAAAGACCCTTTCGCTACTGAACCCATCTTGAAATTCATGGAACCTATTCTTAATTCTCGTTCTTTCTAATGAGTAAATCGAGGCATCTTTCTTAAACTTATTCGTCCATTTCAAAACTTCGCACCAGTCCTTACATTTAGGCCCAGGTGTCAAATCCTCATACTGATAATATAAGTCTCTCTCGTTCTGGAGATAATTGCTATAATCAAATGGCGCGAATATTATTGGCTTACCCGTCAACAGATAATCGAAGTAAACACTAGAATAATCAGTAATTAATAAATCAGCCTCTGTTAATAATTCCCCTACGTCCACATCCCCCAAGAAAACTATGTGTCTTGACTGGGATAGTAACTTAACAACTTTGTCGGGTGGTACATTGACGGGGTGCATTTTTATGTATAGCACAACACCTTCAGCGCTTAAATATTTTTGCCACTCAACGAGGTCGAAGCTAAAGTTACTAAACATATCTACATTATGCCCAACACCTTCCCTATAAGTAGGCAAATAAACAATCGATTTAGTACGTATTTTATCTGTATCTACACGAAATAATATGTCATTTCTTGGGTATCCTGTAATCGATACATTATTATTTCTGAATGCTGAAACGAAATTACTCTGATCTTCCACTCCACATGAAATAACTAAATCGTGCCGCTCAAAAGCATATGGAAACAACAGTTTTTTAACACCCATCTCTTCATTGTTATGATGACCAGCCAGTTGATCATCATAACCAATTTTTTTTAAAGGTATCCCATGCCACAGCTGAATAAGCTTCGTTTTTCCGTTATTCAAATGCATAAGGACGTCATCTTTATTAGATTGGACAAACACTGAAAACATACAACGCATTGATAGTAATATAGCTTTAGGACTATACAAATAATATGCTTCATAACCCAAGGTTCTTAAATTTCGTATAATATCTCTATCTCTACTTATCCATATTGCTCGGATCCTTGGTTGTTCGTTATTAACGTACTCAAATAAAAATCTACTATTGTCTGCATATTTTTCACCGAACCAAGATCCAAACATCCATACATTCTCGTCTTTCGGCACCAACTTTGAGATCAAGTAGGGTGGTAGAAAGAAAAAATACATAATCAAACTTTTAAGCTTTTTCATTCGAAATCTTTCTTTAGTTGCTCCAAAATATCAAACGCCTTGACAATTTCGCTTTTTGAAACTGACAGAGACTTCAGCGTGTTCTTTAACTGAGTAGAAGATATTCCGGCAGTTCTCTGCATATAAATCACTTGACAATACTCCTCCAAAAAATCGAATTCTCCTTTCCAATCATCGCCGATAGCGAAAATATCTACTTCGAGATTCATTATGTCGGCAATCTTTTGATCCCAGTCATGTTCCGCAACAACCAAATCAACACATTTTATGTTCTCCACTACCTCTTTTCTCTGTTCGAAAGGAATGATAGCTTTCTTTCCTTTCTGTGCATTAAATTCATCAGTAGATACTGCAACAATTAAGGTATCTCCAATAGCTTTTAGCTTTTGCAAGAGCCTTAAATGCCCAACGTGAAACAGGTCAAACGTTCCATATGTAATTACCGTCTTAGCCATAATAAACCACTTTTGACCCAATAAATCCGATATACCAAAACTAATAGCTCGGTTGCTACCACCATGTATGCAATAGAGTATATTGTAACATCGCCCACTAAAACGAGCACGCCCAAACCAGACAAATGGAAAACTGATCCAAAAACAACACTAGCATTTGCATGCACGCCAAACCCTAACGCTCCCAAAAACGGATAGCCCAGCAACATCGACGGCACCACTACCAAAGCAGCAAAAAGTAAAATATAAAATACTTCCAATGACTCCTTTCCAACGGTCTCAGTAAATAGAGAACTAAACACGTACTCCCCGACACAAAATAGCAGGGCAATGCAACCGAAATTTAGAAACACAGAAACTTTAAAGATCTTCTTGAAAAATGCAATATTTTTTTGCTTCGCCACGTAGGGATACAAAGACTGAACAACAGGGTGGTAAATCTGTTGTAGGGCCTGATAAAGTTTATCCGCAATGGAATAGTATCCCGCAGCGTCATTGCTAGAAAAAAGGCCTATTACAAAAGTGTTGCTCGTTGTGTAAATTGCAACAGAAAATCTCGACAAAAAGAATTGACTACTTTCTCGAAAATGCTGTTGCAGCACTCCAAATCTATAAAATCCGAATCCCTGGTTATGCACTATTCGCAAAATAACAAGCGATAGGCATGCTCCAGCACACATTCCAAAACCATTTAAAATCGGAACCTTATAATAGTCTCCCGGATTTCTAACGAGCGCGAAGATCAACACAGTAAATATTATTTTTGCAACTACATTTACAATGGTTACGTACTTCATTTGCTCCATTCCCTGAAAATACCAAATAGGAAATAAAGCCTGCCCAAAAACCCAAAAAAATGTCAAGTAGTATAACTCAACATCATCTAAAAACCGATCGAAGGTAAATACAATTGCCGTAAGCGCTAAAAGCGAAACCACTACTAAAAACACTTTGATAATCATTACTGAACTAAATATTTCCAGAACTTTTTTTTCATTATCCCTATGAATTGATATTTCCCTCGTAGCATAAAGATTAAAGCCATAATCAACCAAAACATTAAAAAACATTATAAAAGACTGCGCGAAAACAACCGCTCCGAACCTTTCAGCTCCAAGAACTCTAGTTAAATACGGCAGCGTAAGAAGCGGCAAAAGGTAAGTAAAAATCTGAAGCACTGTTAGTGAAAAAAAATTTGACAGCAATTTTTTTTTGTCTTCAGAAATCGTTATAAACTTAATTTCAACACACCTCAATACTCTGTAAATTAAGAAAGCTTTACCCACATACACTTGTAAAATAATGAATTAGAGCGAAAGTTTAGGTCACACTCAGCCCTATTCTACTCCTCACCGAACAGCATTTGAGACTAATCAACCGAGCTAGCACGAACCTTCAGAACAAACTCCAAAACAAAACAGCCAAATACTGCGGAAACCACCCCAAATAATAACGTAAGTGCCAACATTGAAACTCTCCTGAATCCGACGCTTTTAAGAGAACGGTGCGCATCAACTACCACAGCAGTCGCTCTGTGATTTAAAAACAAATTCAGTTGAGTTTCGGCACTAACTCCCACTCCTCCACTAATCACACCTTCACCACCTATTCGACCCAGAGTACGCAAAGCATTATCAAGAGCCTTTTTTGTCACGGCTAAATCTCCGTTACCATCTTTAATTCTCTTCTGAATTAGCCCTTTATCATTTACCGAACTGACATACAGCTTTTGCTCAAGGCGATCCCTTTGCTCCCGGATTTGTCGAATTTCATTATCAATCAACAAAAGAGCCATGGCTTCTTTTGGTTGGGTTTTATCCGCTATATAGTCAGAACGATGGTTCGTTAAAACCTTGATGTCTTCGTGACTTCGAGAGACTTGTTTATCAAGCAGCTCCACTTCTACATCAACCATCAATAGATTTTGTTGGAGCAGCAAAATCTGTTGTTTTTCGCTCGCTAGATTGGCTCTGAGTTCCTCAACCGTCAATACTTGTAACTCTACTTTCTGCTGTAACTGCTCTAATATATCCTTGGATAGCCTGAGGTGATCCATCACCAATTCATCTGCAATATCGCTTATCAAATCAATTTTTGAGTCGTCGTCATCCACACCCTTAGTGGCAACTATCAAAATATTTGAATCCTTGGGTGCTTCCACTTTGATTTGGGGTAATGCAGCATCCGGATTTTTAAAATAGTATTTCTGTAACGCTTCTACTACATAATGCTTTTCCAACTTAGTTTTTGCTCTTTTAGTCGACTCTATAGGTGAAGTTTCTCCCAAAACACCATTATTATCAGGTAATTTGTAACTCCCAACTTCTATCACAACACTATATAGAAACTTTTTTGGCGCCACAAAAGCGAATAAAATACCTGCAATCATTATTGAGATAAATAACCCGTAAAATACCTTTTTATTCTTTATAATTATATTAAACAATTCAACCAAAGATATCTCATCCTCCGGTGACACCTGATAGATTATAGGCGCTATTGGCACGGGATTTTTCGGATCTAAACTGTTATTATTGCTGGTCATATGAACACCGTTAGGTTTTATAGTCGACTTAATGCGATAATATTTAAATAATGATTTTCTGGGGAACCAATACCGCCTGAGCAAGATTAGTACCATTTACTACCAGCCCAGCAATACTGTTAGTTCTCATAATGTACCCGGCGACTCGCCTTTAATTCACAATCTTAAAAATTGCCACTTATTGTCCATTAGATGAACCAAACCCCATTCCTCAAATACCAATCAAAGGTCACCTCTAACCCCTCGTCCACAGTAAACCGAGCCTCAACACCCAACTCTTCAAAAACCTTCCCTGCATCAATAGCATACCGTCGATCATGCCCCAACCGATCATCAACATAAGAAATCAAAGAAGAACTCTTCTTACCTTTAGCAGCAGGAGCCCCCAAAAACCGCTCTCTCAATTCATCATCCCCCCAAAACTTCTCATCAACCAACCCACAAATCCTCTCAACCAAATCAATATTAGCAACCTCATTACCACCACCAATATTATAAACCTCTCCCACACACCCCTTTTTCAAAACAGCCTCAATCCCCCGGCAATGATCCTCCACATACAACCAATCACGCACATTCTTCCCATCCCCATAAACCGGAATAGGTCTCCCATGCAAGATATTAAGAATCACCAGCGGAATAAGCTTCTCAGGATGTTGATAAGGCCCATAGTTATTAGAGCAATTACTAACTGTCGTATTCAGCCCATAAGTTTCATGATAAGCCCGAACCAAATGATCAGAAGCCGCTTTGCTTGCAGAATAAGGGGAGTTAGGTGCATAGGCCGTTGTTTCGGTAAAAGGGGGATCATTCGGTCCGAGCGAACCATAAACTTCATCGGTAGAAACATGATGGAAACGATGATCACTTTTATGTAACCCTTCCTCCAACCACACCTGTCTCGCGGCTTTCAACAAACTATGAGTTCCAATAACATTAGTTTCGATGAAAATGTCTGGGCCGGTAATAGATCGATCTACATGTGACTCTGCCGCAAAATGAACTATCGTGTCTAACCTATTATTTTGCAGTAGTTTTTCAACAAGGGCTTGATCGCAAATATCGCCTTGTACAAACTCAAAGTTCTCGTTGTCTTCTACTTGCGCTAAATTCTCTCGATTGCCAGCGTAAGTGAGTTTATCAAGCACAACAACTTTATCGTTAGGATTATTGGCCATCCAATAATGTACAAAGTTGCATCCAATAAATCCCGCTCCACCTGTCACCAGCAATTTATGCATGTTTTAATCTCTTACTATCCCTGGTGTTTTTAATTTTCTGTTGTTTGGGCTGGTCGTGTATTTCCAGCGCGAAGACTACCATAATATGGTGAGGTGGGCAGCGCCTGAAGTGTTCGAGGGTGATTAATTTTCAAACCTTTACGGTTCTAGATCGTTTTTTGAACTTTTCTTTAGATATGCCAAATGATTCGCAAGCGTCGGGTTAAATATCCGGTAGTAGACTTGAACGCAAAACGTCCACTAAAGCGATGAGGTGGTCATTGTATCGATTAGCCCCTCACTACTTATGACTTCGTCTAGTCTGAG
>JAESQG010000136.1 GCA_016765265.1 Pseudomonadales bacterium
GGAGTACGCTCCGCCATGCTTTGGCATCAGCTGGGTGGGCGTCGATGGCAACTCATGTTATCCCGGAAAAACCTGATGAGGGAAATCGACACTCTAAAATACTGATTTATTTAAGCTTATAACCCATCGTTTTAATACTTATTTAATCAGGTAACTCTCACTTTGCGTGTAACGCCACCGCTGACGATCACTGCTAATTAAGGTATCATTGCGTCTTCTCCTACCTTAATCTCAAACTTTGTACCCTAATAATCACTCGGAATAACTATGGAACTCAGTTCACTAACCGCTATCTCCCCAGTAGACGGACGCTATGGCAATAAACTCGAATCTTTACGCAGTATCTTTAGTGAATACGGTCTCATTCGATTCCGCGTAACGGTAGAAGTACGCTGGCTACAAAAGCTTGCTTCTCACAGTGCCATCAAAGAAGTATCGCCCTTTTCTACAGCCGCTGAGGCGGTACTAAATGCAATTATTTCAGAATTTAGTGTAGCCGATGCACAGCAAATTAAAACCATAGAAAGCACTACTAACCACGATGTAAAAGCCGTGGAATACTTTCTTAAAGAAAAGATTGAGGACCATGACGAACTACTAAAAGTCAGTGAGTTCATTCACTTCGCTTGTACCTCGGAAGACATTAATAATCTCTCTCATGGTTTGATGCTAAGCACCGCGCGAGATGACATCTTGCTGCCAATGCTAGAAGACGTTACCAACGCCATTCGTAAACTGGCGCACCGATATGCGGATCAAGGATTGTTGTCACGCACACATGGGCAAACCGCTTCGCCCTCCACAATGGGCAAAGAAATGGCCAACGTAGTGGCGCGATTGGACCACCAAATATTGCAAATAAAATCTTGTGATATTCTGGGGAAAATAAACGGCGCTGTGGGTAATTATAATGCGCACCTTAGTGCTTATCCCGAAATCGATTGGCCCACCACCGCCGAAGAATTTGTCACTTCATTAGGGCTAGACTTCAATCCNTATACNACGCAGATNGAACCACACGACTATATTGCTGAGCTGTTTGATGCTATCGCTCGATTCAACACTATTTTAATAGACTTTAATCGTGATACCTGGGGATATATTTCATTAGGTTACTTCAAACAAAAAACCGTTGCTGGCGAAATTGGCTCATCCACCATGCCTCATAAAGTAAACCCTATCGACTTTGAAAATTCGGAAGGCAACCTCGGTATGGCAAATGCCATCTTAGCCCATCTTGCCAGCAAACTGCCGGTGTCTCGTTGGCAGCGTGACCTTACCGATTCAACGGTGTTACGCAATTTAGGAGTAGGCATCGCCCATAGCATTATCGCATACCAATCAGCGTTAAAAGGNATANNNAAACTTGAACTNAATGCCTCCAAATTAGATCATGACCTAGACCAAGCATGGGAAGTACTCGCCGAACCGATTCAAACAGTTATGCGTCGCTACAACATCGAAAAACCGTACGAAAAATTAAAAGAACTCACCCGAGGTAAAGGGATAAACAAAGAAACTATTCACCAATTTGTAATGACACTGGCAATCCCCAACGAGGCAAAACAACAGCTTCTCTCGCTAACACCTAGCACCTATAGAGGGAATGCTACCGAGCAAGCGAAAAATAGTTAGAAAATAACAACTACACCTTAATCCAAATATTAGTCATTGATTCGGCGCCCCAAGACTGAGATTCATTTAGGCACCGCAGAATTTCGAGCTAACCCAATCGCTCAAACTAAAGAACGGTACTTTATGAACGTTTGGGGAAAAAGTAGCGAAGCCCCTTCTTTAAGAAGACTCAGCCTCTAATGTTGAGGAAATTTTTAAGCCTACGTCTAGGGTCAACTGCCGCAACCACTTGTGAGCGGGATTGTTATTGAGTAACGGGCTCCAAGCCATTTTTAACTCAAATTCAGGAATATCAAAAGGCGGGTCCTTTAAAACCAGATGTTTATTATCACTCTGCATTATTGCCACGCGACTCGGTAAGGTAGCTACCAAATCATTATTCATTGCCAGTAGTGCAGGCATTGAGTAGTGTCGAGTAAATATAGTGATTTGCCTTTTTTTACCCATACGACCCAGAGCTTGATCGATCCAACCTAGCCCACCGGACTTTTCTGGGTTGACTCCAAATCCAATTCCCATTCCTGTTTTGCTCACCCAAATATGATGCGCTTTAAGGTAATTTTCTAAATTCCAGTTCTGCACTAAAGGATTGGCAGCGTTGATCAAACATGAAAATGAATCGGTCCAGATGATTTTTTCATAAAACGGGGCTGGCATTTCATTAAATCGATTAATGGCTATGTCCACTTTACCCTGTTCCATATCCTTAGAACTCACATCGCTAGGCGTCAACAAATCCAGAATAACGTTCGGAGCCAGTTCACGCAATTGAACAATCATGGCGGGTAGAAGAGTTGCTTCAGCATAATCACTACACATAATACGAAATACTTTTTTGCTATGCTTCGCATCAAAGGTGATATCGGGCTGCACAATGCCCCTTAAATCCTCCAACACTTGTCGTATCTGTGGTTGTAGCGCCTGAGCCCTTTCTGTGGGCGTCATGCCGGTACTGGTTCGAATTAACAACGGATCATCAAATAGATCTCTCAATCGTTTTAACCCATTACTCATTGCAGGCTGGGTAATCCCTAATTGCTCTGCAGAGCGCGTGACGCTTTTCTCTCGTAACAACACATCAAGATAGACCAATAGATTAAGATCAACGCGCCTAATATTCATATAATGAGGTACCAACGAAATAAAACTTATCTTGAAAAAACTTACTCTGACAACATACAGCCTTAATCAATCATAACAGAAACACGGGTTACCAAATGACAAACAATAAAAAAGACAGCCTTAATGCTGCCTTATTCACCCTTCTTAGCCTAACTCAGGCTTGCTTAGGTAACTCACGCTTGCTTAGGTAACTCAAAGTAGAAACAACTCCCACCCTCATCATTNGGTTCATAACCAATATTACCCGAATGA
Organism: Pseudomonadales bacterium; assembly: GCA_016765265.1. GTDB lineage: Bacteria > Pseudomonadota > Gammaproteobacteria > Pseudomonadales > DC-out160 > DC-out160. Next base: position 3,010 of record JAESQG010000136.1, read on the forward strand.
GCATCCACCATATTTTTGCAAATGGCTAAACCCANACCATTGCTCGACTCACCCCCAGTTGTTTTATTNCCCAAACGCTGAAATGCGCCAAACAGCTTGCAGCGATCAGCCTCTTTAATCCCAGGACCATGATCACGCACCTCCAGTCGTAGAAATTTTTCAGTTTCCAACAGACAGACATCTACTTGGCTTTTAAGAGGCGAGTATTTAATAGCATTGCTCAGCAGGTTATCAATCACTTGTCTAATCCGTGAAGTATCCAANAAGATCTCGGGTAAATCCGGTAAATCTTCCACTAGCCTAATCTCTTTTTTCTCCGACACATTACGATTAAAATCGACTCGTTCATGCACAAGACTAGACAGTTTGGTCCGCTCCTGAACAAGATCAATATGCCCACTTTCTATGGTGGACATGTCCAATAAATCATTGAGTAGATTCAGCATCTGAGTACTCGTTGATAAAATCATGGTATGGAATTTTTCTTGCTGATCAGGCGACCTTTTCTTTTTTAGTAGGAGCTGCGCTAATCCCTGCACAACCCCGAGAGGGCCACGCATATCATGAGCAGCCATGCCTAAAATCTGATTTTTCTGTTCATTGACTTTTTTGAGTTGATAAAACTGATCAATAAAATCGGCATTTTGATTGACGCGACAATTTAATTCTTCTGGTAAAAAAGGCTTCGCTATAAAGTCGTTAGCCCCGCTCTTAATAAACTTTGCCGATATTTTTTGTCCGCTATCGCCTGAAATGCCAATAATAACTAACTCTTCTTTTGTGTATTTTTCTCTTATTTTTGTCGACAGCTGAAAACCATCTATTCCATCCATAACACCATCTATTAAAGCAATTCTAACATCAGGGTGCTCTTCAAGCTTCGCCAATGCTTCCTCACCGCTAACGGCCTGAATGACTATAAATCGCTGTANTTCGAGCAAACGAGCCACCTGCTTGNGCGCTAAGGTAGAATCATCCACCACCAGCACCTTTGTCTTAGCATTGGCATATAGCCGATTGACCATGCCCACCACATAATCAATATTATGTTGGCCCGCTTTCAGCACATAATCTGCTACTTTTTTCTGTAAAAAATCTTCTCGAAGGGAATCGCTAATTTGCCCTGTAAACACAATGGTCGCGATTTTATGACTAATGACGAGATCCACTGCCTCCCCCTTAGGGGCATCAGGTAAGATAAGATCCACCACTGCACAAAAAAACTCATTTGCCTGTTCTTTAAGAACCCTTTCGGCTTCCGCATAGCTTTCGGCTGCCACACATTCGAAACCTTTAACATGGGTAATAGCGGTCCTTAACATTAAGCTAAATGATCGAGAATCTTCAACAATTAGTACTTTTTCCATTAAACGCTTTTATCCGCCCAAGTAGCCAAAATAGCCGAAACACCTTATCAAACCCTACCCTTCTCAAACCCTACATAAAATAACGGCTCATCTTCCTTAGTATAGATAAAATTTTGGAATTAAAGGTAGTCTTCACAACCATTTCTAGACGAATCACGAGAAAATTTATGATCGATTTAGCTAGTTTAATCCTGAACTAACGAGTTATATAAAATGACAGACATTAGGTAAAGAACCAGTAGCCAAGCAACACTGCGGCAGTCAAACCCGCAGCATCAGCTAATAACCCACAAGCAACAGCATGGCGCATATTTTTAATCCCCACAGAACCGAAATAAACCGCCAATACATAAAAAGTAGTTTCAGTACTTCCTTGCATAACAGCAGATACGCGAGCCGCAAAAGAATCCACTCCGTGAGTATTCATGGTCTCTAGCATCATGGCTCTAGCGCCACTCCCGCTGAGCGGCTTCATCATCGCCGTGGGTAACGCGTCCACAAATCGAGTGTCTAGCCCCGCCAAATTAACGCTCCAGGCAATACCTCTCAGCAGGTAGTCCATCGCTCCACTAGAACGAAATACCCCAATAGCAACCAGCATCGCAACCAGGTAAGGGATGAGCTTTACGCCGACTTCAAATCCTTCTTTAGCGCCTTCAATAAAGGCATCATAGACATCTACCTTTTGCCAACAGGCGTAGGCGATAAACCAAACCACAATCGATATTAAAATTAAATTACCGTAAAGCGTAGACTGCACGCGGAGACTTTCAGCATCCAGCCCTGACAAAGACAACATCAGCGCAGTAATCATAAGCGAAAAAACTGCGAAATAACCCAGCACCACCGGGTCCCACCACTTAATTCGTTGCACCCAACAAACTGCCAGCAAACCAACTAATGTGGACGCAGAAGTGGCAAACAAAATGGGTAGAAATACTTCCGTGGGATCCGTAGCACCCTGCTGGGCCCGATACATAAAAATCGTAACGGGCAACAGAGTCACTGAAGATGTATTAAGTACCAAAAATAATATTTGTGCATTGCTGGCAGTGTCTTTATTTGGATTCAGTTTTTGTAAATCCTGCATTGCCTTCAAGCCCAAGGGCGTCGCAGCATTATCTAAACCTAATAAATTTGCACTCAAATTCATAGTAACCGAACCCAAGGCCGGATGCCCTCTAGGAATTTCGGGCATCAATCGATGAAATAACGGTGCCAACAGTTTTGCCAAAATCTGAATTAAACCGGCCTTCTCGGCAATTCGGAATAACCCTAGCCACAGACATAAAACACCGATTAGACCCATCGCTATTTCAACACTCAATCTTCCCATATCAAATAACGACTGTACTAAGGTAGCAAAAACCTCCACATTTCCAACAATCAACCATTCGCATACAGCCGCAACGAAGGCGATGAGAAAAAAACTAACCCATATAATATTTAGCAAACCTGATTCCTTTCTATCGGTTTTTAGTTGAACGTTATTATATTACAAGAAAGTTAATCTATTATATAAATAGTTAATCCACTACATATTGAGGATATCGATACGATCGAAAGCACCCTCGTCACCGCCACTATTATTCAACACACCAGCNGAGAAGTCATGAAAATCATACAAGCTTTTATCCGCCANATGAGAGGGCGTCACATTTTGAATGCTGGAAAAAATAGACTCTATACGGCCNGGCGACTGGCGATCCCACTGTTTTAGCATTTCCTTTATCATATTGCGCTGCAAGTTATCTTGTGACCCGCAAAGATTGCAAGGAATAATCGGGAACTGTTTTAGTTCTGAATATTTTTCAATGTCTTTCTCTTTGCAGTATGCCAACGGTCTGATCACTATATGTTGCCCATCATCACTCTCTAATTTGGGTGGCATTGCTTTTAATTTACCACCGTGAAACATATTCAAAAACAAAGTCTCAATAATATCTTCACGGTGATGGCCTAAAGCAATTTTACTCGCCCCTAGCTCCTTTGCCGTTCGGTATAGAATGCCTCGGCGCAAACGAGAACAAAGAGAACAGGTGGTTTTCCCTTCAGGAATAATGCGCTTGACCGTGGAATAGGTATCTTCCTCCACAATCAAGTATGGGATTTTTAAACCTTTAAGGTAGTTGGGCAAAACCTCTTTGGGAAAACCGGGCTGCTTTTGATCTAAGTTAACGGCAATCAACTCAAAGGAAACTGGTGCACTTCGTTGCAAGCTCAACAAGATATCCAGTTGTGTGTAAGAATCTTTTCCACCTGACAAGCACACCATAATACGATCACCATCCTCGATCATATTAAAGTCGTGTATGGCTTTCCCCACATTCCGGCGCAACCTTTTTTGTAGCTTATTAAAATTGGCTCGCTCTTTTTTCGTCGGTATCACCCCTTGCCTTAATCCGTTAGTTTGATAAGAAACGGGTTGCTCAGATACTGCTTGTACATGAGTCGGTGGTACATGAGTCGGTGGTACATGAGTAGGTGGTACATGAGCGGGTGGTACAGATGCAGGTGGTACGGACATAAGTAGTCTCCGAAGGTTATTACGGACAAGTGTGCTAAAAAGCGCGCATTTTACCCTAAATGATAGCTACACTGTAACAGACGGTTTTATAGACAATGAAAACTAATCGTATAAGGATTCGCACTTGTCAATTATTAGGCAATTACAATTTCAAATTCTCAAGGCATTGCGCCGACAGCCAGAACAATGCCTAAGTGAATATAATCTTATATGCCAGTTACAATCGTCTGGACATTTACCCGCAAACAAAGAGTCCCTAGGCCAAACCATCAGTTTATTCCGCATACACTTTATTGTGTTTCATTGCTTATACGATTTGCGAGACCGACTATGGACCAAGAAATTGGCTCATCTGGAGATATCTCCTCTTCGCATTTCGCTGATTAATTATTCCTCACAAATCGAAGGACTGGCGACCCAAGATCCACTCCGCGAATATTACCTAAATCTCAGTCATTTAAGTTCCACCTCTGAGGATGATATAACTCAAAAATTATCTGATTTTTGGTCTAAAATGGTCTCAGGCGGAAGCGACTTCAACTATGGCAGACATCAAACGATAGGTAGACATCAAACAATAGAAAGACAAAAAGCACTTTCAGTTTTAGAATTAGATGATCCCATCAGTTTTAAAGAGATCAAAGCTCAGTATCGTAGACTAGCTATGCAACACCATCCTGATAGAGGCGGTAGTAACGAAAAATTAAAGGAAATCAACGGGGCGATGGATACTCTCACGACTTGTTTCAGATAATTTTAGTGAGAAGACCATACTTCCACCAAATTGTAGGTAGGGTACTTGTGAAATTAATTTCGTTTCAACAATATAATAAAAAATACGCGATACTCATGATGCTTGCCTCGGGCGCAGTTTGCACAGGTCTTTATTACGGATTACATGGGGTCTCTGCCAACGAAGGTAGCCCGACAGCTATTGATCTAACCCTTTCAGCTAGTGCTTACAGTTTTTCAAAAGAACCCGATAGCCCTTCATATGTACCCGAGGAATCTGCAATTGATCCCCTCAAAACCTCCAACCCCCTCAAAACCTCAATAAAAAAAGAGGCATCTCACACCGTAACGTTGTCTACATTACAGCGAACACAATCACATGAAGGTAACCGACAACCCCATAGATCTGCTAAATTTTCAGACACTGCTCCTACAGCATTAGCCTACAAACCGCACAAGCTAGAAGTCAACAAAGAGTTAAGGCAGGTATTCGACTTCTATCTCACGGACTGGCGCAACAAAAAACCCCGTGAAATAAGAAAAGACCTGTCTGAGCACCTTGGTCGAACTTATAAAGAAGCTGAGCAACAATATGCACATGAAATATTTGCCAACTATCTCAACTATCTTCGTCAGCTCGACAAAATCCCTTCTGAAGATAACTCGATAGAATCCATGGTTCGTTTTTTTAATAAGGTAGTGGTTTTGCGAAAAGACGTGTTAGGAAAACGCCTAGCTAACGCTTTTTTTTCTGAAGACGAGCGTTTCGATCGCTTCACTTTGGCACGACAGCATATTCGTCATAATCAAGAACTATCAGAACTGGAAAAGAATCTACTGATTAATCAATTGGAAAAAACCTTATCTAACCCCGTTCCTCGCACCTGAGGACATTCGCACCTTTGTGCCCCTGTTTATATCCTTAGTTTATATCCACACACCTATCAATTACTGCGATCAATTACCGCAATCAATGCCCCTTGACTATTCGTTAACTGTACTCGAACAACCTTGCCCTTTTTTTTGCGACCTTCACTTTTCTAAATAGGACCCTTCCATTGACTCAAATGGTGGAGCAGTCAATCTCAAGCAAGTTGGTGTTAAATAATTAACACCATGAAATATAAAACTTTAATTCTATTTGGCCTAATTAGAATGCTAATTCAGTTTCATAATAAGCACTTTAACGCGCAAGTTAGTATGTTAATACCCAAGCCTTTCTGTTAACTTTCTTCGTTAGAACTAACAATAACTCACTTTCCTAGAATAAAAAACATACACAATACATAAGGAATGTATGCCTGCACATTGGACCAACTCAGCCCCCCACAGTCTGAGTCAATTCATAGCCAGGTATTTACAGGGAGTACAACATGACTATCGAACGACGCAAGTTTTGCACCTTGCTTGCCTCAGGATTAGCAACACCTTTTATCCTTACCGCCTGCGGAGGCTCCAGCGATGAAGAACCCGCACCCACTGACGGCACTGAGCGTGGTTTAGAAGGCATTGATCCACCCGTTGCTGTAGATCCTGATCTACTAGACTTAATCGATAGCCAAATCGGAATTGTCTTTAACGCGGATAGCGAGAGGGTTTTCCCCCAATCAATTTCCTCTGGAGATCCCACACCGAGCGGCGTAATGCTTTGGACTCGGGTTGATCCAGGCATCACCAATCCCAATCTTGAGCTGTATTTTCAGGTTGCATTTGACAAGAATTTTGAACGCCTAGTATTGGAAGGAAAATTGCCAACCAGTGGGACAGAAACTGAGAATGACCCGGTACCCTTCGGCCTACTTGAAGAACTAGACTATACCGTTCGAATTGATCTTGACGGATTATTGAGATCAGACCGTTTCTACTATTACCGTTTTATCTATGATGGAACTGCCAGCCGAACAGGACGCTGCAGGACGGCACCGGCTGAAGATGCCACCGTTGAGAGCCTCAAATTTGGTCTACTCAGTTGCCAAGATTTCACCAATGGATATTACGGCGCTCTTAAGCTTGTAGCCGATGATGACAGCCTGGATTATGTTATTCACCTTGGTGATTTTATCTACGAGACAGTAGGCGACCCTTCTTTCCAGGCTTTGCCCTTTGAAGATCGGCAAATTATTTTACCCAGCAGTGGCATCCACGCAATGGATCTGGAGGATTATAGGCACCTCTATCGCACCTATCGTAGCGATGTAAATTTGCAGGCGGCTATGGAACGCCATACTTGGATTATGGCCCCAGACGACCATGAGACGGCGAATGATTGTTACTGGGATTATTTGAATGAAACCTTAGGGGCGCCCGATCACCCCTACACCACAGATCCACAGTTTGAAAATTCGAAAATTGCATTACTTAACAAGTTAAAGCTGGATTCTCAAGAAGCATGGCTGGAATACGTACCAGCGCGAGTCACCATCAATAGAGACTCCACCAATCCTCACGAGTTCTTAACCGTCTACCGACGCCTTGTATTCGGTGACCTTTTAGAGTTGCTCATGCTTGATACACGCTCCTATCGCACCGGTCACCCTTGCGGTGAGGTGGAATAGGTGAACGACAGTTTGCCGTGGGATGTGATGAATTTAATCGCTCTACTCTTCCAGAGTTAGCAGACCAACCTCACACGATCCTGGGGAGTACGCAGAAAGAGTGGATGCTGAATCATCTTGTGACAGCGACCACTCGCTACAAGGTATTAGGCAATCAAACGCTCATGTCACGATTAGGACTAGAGTTTCGAGATTTGGACATCCCCCTTAACCTTGATGCCTGGGACGGTTATCGACACGAACGCGATGAATTAATGGCGGAACTCACAATTGCTAAAGTGGATAACTTTATTGTATTAACAGGCGATATGCACAGTCATATCGCTGCCAACGTTAAACTAGACTATAGTGACGGTAATGGTTCTAACACAGACAATTTTGTTGGCGTTGAATTTATGACACCCGCCATCTCATCGGCAACCTTGAATGAAATTCTGGCAGCGCAAGCAAATAAAGATGCAGATATAACAATCAATGTTTCCTCAATGGCCGCTGCTGCCGTTAGGTCCACGAACGCTCATATTCGCTACGCCAATCTCACAACCCAAGGCTATTCAACCGTATTATTTAACCCAGAATATGCCTTATGGGAATCGTTTGTTGTCGATAAAAATGTCCCTAATGCCAATACCAAATTGCAAGTGGCGCGGTATAAGAAAAGGGTGGATAGACCTTGGTTGACTAGTCAACAATTTACATTTTAATGCTAAAACCAAAAAGGCTTGATTCAAACGACCAAGCCTTTTTGGTTTTCCTTTACTTTTTCTCTAGGTGACGAGCTCGTCTCCGCAAGCAGGCACTTACTTCAATTGAGACGAAGACAAACCTAGAATATTTCTTGCTACGATTAATTGCTGAATCTGTTGAGTGCCTTCAAATATATCCAATATTTTTGAGTCACGCGCAAACTTCTCAATCAATTCCACTTCGCTATAACCCAACACTCCGCATATTTCAACACAACGTAAGGTAATGTAGTTGCCCACTCGTCCCGCCTTCGCCTTACACATTGAGGCATTGGTGGAATTGGGTTGTTTATTATCTGCCATCCATGCTGCTTTCAGTGTCATTAAGCGAGCCGCTTCCAAATCGGCTTCCATTCGGTACAGCTCGGCTTCGATCGCCGATGCGTTCCACAGGTTTTTATCGTAGTTTAGCTTAATGCCTTCTTTGCTCAACACTTCTTGGGCAATATCCAGTGCCCCTCGCGCCACTCCTAAACCCATAGCAGCTACTTGGGGGCGAGTATTATCAAATGTTTGCATAACCCCACCGAAGGCTTTTTTCCGTGCAGCTTCAGTATCTGCTACTTCGGCAGAGCCCAATACATTGCCTTTAGGTATGCGACAATCTGTAAAAGTAATGGCGGCTGTATCAGACACTCGCAATCCCATTTTATCCTCTGTTCGAACCACCTCCATCCCTGGGGTACCCGCTTCCACAACAAAGGACTTTATGGCAGCCTTACCTTTACTCTTATCTAAAGTCGCCCAAACAACCACTGCGTTACCACGTTTGCCTGCCGTACAAAATATTTTTTCACCATTCAAAACCCATTCATCACCATCCAATGTTGCTGTAGTCTGAACCCCCGCAGAATCTGAACCCACATTGGGCTCGGTGATGGCCATGGCAGCCCATAACTTGCCAAAACGCTCTTTCTGCTCAGCTGTAGCCACTGCTGAAATAGCCGCATTACCCAAACCTACGCCCGGTACCGCGAGCATTAACCCCACACAACCTGCCGCCATTTCTATGGTTGTCACTATACCTGTCATATTGCCCGCGTTGCGGATTTCATTTGTGTCTTCAGGCGTCTTATCACCCGTTAAAGCCGCCATGGGATTATCGCCACCTGCCCCACCACTGATCATTTTACCTAGGGGTTCTAACTCGGGAACACTATCGCAATGCTCAATTTTGTCATACTTGCGAGCGATAGGTCGAAACACTCCCATGGCAGTCATTTGACCCATTCGTTGCATATTTTTAAGGGATTGTGGATATTCTAAGTTAATCATATTTCACTCCAGACCGAATTCTTGTGTTGAGGTATTTTATCTTTTGTTAGCATTTGTCTATTTGTTTTAACTGATACATTCGTTTAACGACTACATTCTTTTAACTAATACATTATTTTAACTACACCGCAACGACACCATCCAACACTCCTACTGCTCTTAAATTTCGATACCACAACTCAACCGGATGTTCTCTGCAAAACCCATGACCACCCAATAGCTGAATACCGTTGGTCCCGATCTCCATGGATCTTTCCGCACAAAATACTTTGGCTAAATACGCTTCCTTTTTAAAGGACAGCCCTTGCTCTGCTCGCGCAGCCGCTCGGTACACCAACAACTGCATTCCTTCTAGTTCAATAGCCATATTAGCCACCATAAATGCCACTGATTGACGATATGCAATGGGCTCTCCGAATGCCTCTCGTTCCACAACATAGGGCTTGACATACTCCAATACCGCGCGACAACAACCCACCGCAACAGCACATAAACCAATTTTGCTAAGATCTAAAATACGCTGCAAATCTAGCTTCTTTTCTTCTTCGCCGAGTTTAGCTACAGCATTCACTGAAACGTTTTCCAGAGTAACTCGGCTTAATTCCAAGGGCCGCAATCCCATGTAATCTTCTTTTTCTACCGTCAACCCAGTCGCTCCTTGCTCTACTATAAAACCAGCAGGCCCTTCACCCTCCAAATTCGCAATCACCAAAATAAACTGAGAGCTAGCACCTAAAGCGACCATAGACTTAATACCATTAATCACATACCCCTTACCGTCTTTCTTAGCGTTTGTGGCAAGATCACTCGGCTCAAACGTAGCTTTCGGTTCCATGAGAGCGATAGTGGCCGGTTTAAAATATTCTTCCGCCAATGGGGTAAGATATTTTTCCCGTTGATTCTCGGTGCCTTGATCAAGTACTGTATTAATAAAGGCCAGAGGCGTTAACGCACCAATCGCAAGAGACATATCCCCTTGCCCAAGGTCTTCTGCGTTAAGCATATTAGATATTGGGGAACGCTCAACGCCCGCCCCACCATATGCTTCCGGGATGGGCAATATACTCAGACCTAGCTCGGCGGTTTTATTATAAAATCCAGCCGGTGCAGCACCCTCTTCATCGGCTGATCGAGAAATTTCACCTAGCTCGGTTTGAGAAAATTTTGCTAAATTTTCCCGTGTAATGCGTTGTTCTTCCGTCAAACTCAGGTCAAATAACCTATCAGCAGTTTTTTCAGCCATTTTTATTTTCCTTAGGTGGTGTAGCTAGGGTTCGAACTATGGAGGATGGTCCCACAATTAAATTACACAATGCAATGACAGTTTCCATCCATATTGTGTCAAACTGGGCCAATATTAACTAATCTCAAAATACGAAATCGTTTGTTTTTCGGCTACTGGTTAAAACGAGCCGTACAAAAACACGCCCTTTTCCAGATCTGCCTTAGATTGCTTCCACGTTGGGATAGCTTGTACCATGAGCTCATAAAATCGGGCGCTATGGTTAAACTCAATCAAATGGCATAGCTCATGGGTAATAACATAATCTATAACGTGGATAGGGTGTTTGATCAATTCGAGGTTAAGGGTAACGTCCCCTTCAGATGAACAACTCCCCCAGCGAGCCTTCATTAAGCGGCATTTTAACTTCGGTTTTTTGACATCAACATGACTAAATGCTTTATAGCAAAAATCCAATCGCCTTGAGAATACAGCAGTCGCTTGCTGTCTATACCAATTAACAAGCGTTGTTTTAATATGAGCCGTTTCGTCTCCAGGTCGTACGCAGACTTGAAATTTATCCTCTTTAATAGCCGCCTGTCGTGTTTTGCCAGTGGCCAACAATAAGGGGTACAACTCACCTAAATAGGCATGTGCCTCTCCAGTTTCATAGCTAAGGTTTAGTTGTCCTGGCATCTCCAAAAAAGCGGTCAAAGTTTTTGTAATCCACCGTTCTCGGCTCTGTACATGGCGACGAATCTCAAAATCGCTACACTGTTTAGGTGATCGAACTACTATTTCTCCGCTAGGGTATACGTACACAGCCAGCGTCTTTCGAGAAGAGCGAATGACTCGATATGAAAGTTGATTAGAGGGTTCTACAACTTTGTCTGTAGGCGTAAGCAGGCTCATGAACGCATTACATCACATGAGGGGACCTTGGTGTTAGGAATAGTTTTTTCGGATTTGGTAGCGTAGTCTTCAGAGTTTTTTGGTTTCGAGACTGTTACACATATGTCAAACCTGTTGAGCTCGTCTTTCTACCCATTCAGTAAATTTATTACCCGCCAACGGTCGCGCGAAATAATAACCTTGAATAATATCGCACTCTGCTTTTTTAAGGTACTCCAGTTGACCTGCGCTCTCTACACCTTCGGCCACTACCTGCATGCCCAAACTATGGCCAAGATTAACAATGGCTTTGGTTATCGCAGCACTGTCATTGTCCGTTTCAATATCCTTAATAAAACTACGGTCAATTTTAATTTTATTAATGGGGAACCGTTTTAAATAATTCAGTGACGAATAGCCTGTCCCAAAATCATCGATCGCGATATGTACACCCAAATCATGCAGACTTTGCATGGTATGAACCGCGTCATCCAGATCCTCCATTAGCGTACTTTCTGTAATTTCAAATTCAATATTTTCTGGTGCTACGTGATTCTCTCTTAATAAACGTCTCACCATTTCAAGCAAGTTTTTTTGCCGAAACTGCACCGTAGACAGATTAATTGAAATGCGGATATTCCGGTTCGCTGTCACCCACCGTCCCATTTCCTGGCAAGCCCTAGCGATCACCCATTCCCCCAACGGCACAATCAATCCTGTTTGCTCTGCCACCGGAATAAACTCAACTGGCGACACTTGGTGTCCGTCTTTTTCCCATCGCATCAAAGCTTCCATTCCAACAAGTTCACCGGTTTTCGCTGAGATTAACGGCTGATAATGAAGGCTGCATTCATTGTTATCGAGAGCAGTCGATAGCTCGCTGGCAATGGCTCTACGACGCTGTATCGCCACGTTCATTTCCATTAAGAATTGGCAGTAACACCCCCCGCCCTTTCTTTTCGCTCCCGCTAACGCTAAATCAACTCGTTTAAATAATTCTTCATGGTCCTCTGCATCCGCGGGAAAGAACACGCTCCCTATGCTCATGCGAAGGTCGATTCGATTTTCACCTATAATAAACGGCAATTCAATTTCGCGAATAATATTCTCCGCCAATAGTGTCACCATACTTTCTGATTCAATTTCAGGTAACAAAATAGCAAACTCATCTCCGCCTAAACGAGTTAACAAACAATTTGGCGGTAAGATACTTTTTACTGCCTTAGCGACTTGTTTGAGTAAATCGTCTCCTGTGGAATGCCCCAGCACTTCGTTCACTTCTCTGAAATTATCCAGATCGAGCAACATCAGTGAACCGGGCATACCCGTTCTATCGCTATGAAGTAAGGCCTG
>JAESQG010000137.1 GCA_016765265.1 Pseudomonadales bacterium
ATCATAAATACCTGCATCTCACTGCCTTGCTCTGTGCTAACATCTTTTAAGGCAAGTAAGGTAGATGCCGGTTTCGGTTCAACAGGGCTCATTGTTATCTCCTAAAGAGTTGATCTGGTTATTGGTTGGTTTAATCTTTCTGTCTAGGACTAATTTGCCGAAGAACCACCATCAATAGTAATGGTCTGTCCGGTGATAAATTTGGCCGCCTTGGATGCAAGAAATACGGCTGTTCCAGCAATATCATCAGGTTCGCCAATTCGATTCAGCGGCGTTCGGTAGATGGTATCTTCTAGCAAGGTTTTATTTTCCCAAAGCATGCGGGCAAATTCAGTTTTAATCAACCCCGGGGCAATGGCATTAGCCCGAATATTGTCACCACCATATTCTACAGCTAAGTTACGAATTAAAGCGAGATCAGCGGCTTTAGATAATCCATACGCCCCTAAATCCCGCTGCCCCACAAGCGCCGCAATCGAAGAGATAATAGTAATGGAGCCTTCTTTGCGTTCTACCATTTCCGGTAGCACTAACTGACAAAGCCAGTGGTTGGACTTAATATTGACGCTAAGGATTTTATCTAAGGCTTTGTCAGGAATGGTGGACATCGAGCCTAAATGTGGATTCACCGCAGCATTAAGCACAAGGATATCTATCTTGCCGAGTTGCTTCTGAGTTTGAGTCACTATATTTTCAAGCTGATCTCGATGTGAAATATTACAGGCTATCGCAATAGCACGGCCTTGGTTGGGAGTATCTCTCTCATTAATCTCGCGGGCGATATCCTCGCAATCTCCAATATTACGACTCGACACCACAACGTCTGCTCCCGCATCAGCCATTGATATGGCAATCGCCTTTCCTATACCTCGGGTTGAACCCGTTATGAGCGCCACTTTTCCCTTTAAATTAAACACAGATAAATACCTTTGATGGATGCTTGTTGTGAAGTTCTTGTTCTGAATCTAAAGCCAATTTGTAGGTTAAACTAGGCCACCGGCCCGCGCCACACATATTTCCGTCTGGCCATCCTGTGTTCGAATGATATCTATAATCCTATAAAAGCCAACTGACACGATGCAACATGATAAGGAACGTGATAAGCAACATAGCGATCAACTCTCGGTATTTTCTCCAGTAAACGCAAACCTCTTCCTATTATTTTCAATCCATTACCTGGGCATTAACACAGTATTGGAGTTTACTATTGCATCTTAAATAGGTACATTTGTCGACTGGAGCAAAGACAACTTACCATTGCTTAAATGGCGAGTTATAAAGCGCTCAGAACAGTATCGCGCAAAGAGCAACAGACAGATCTATATTATTAGCGTATATGCTACAAATGGATGATGTTTAAACGTGGTTCAAGGATATCCTATCAGGCAAAGAGGTGACATATGAAAAGCATTCACAATAAAATTGCATTGGTAACAGGTGCAGCTTCCGGTATGGGAAGAGCCACTGCGATGGAAATGGCAAGAAAGGGCGCACATCTAATTCTTGTCGATATTAACGAAAAAGGGCTTAAAGAAGTCGCAGCAAGCATACAGCGTATGGAAAGTAGGGCACATATTATTGTGGCAAACCTCGCCCTAAAAGAAGAGATCGCACGGGTTGCCAAAACTGCACTAGAGCAGGAAGACCATATAGACATTCTTTACAATAATGCGGGTGTGGCACTTCTGGAAGAAATCAAGGACACCACTACTGAAGACTGGGAATGGTTAGTTGATATTAATATGTGGGCACCGATTCGCCTGACTCAAGCATTATTACCTCACATGATCGAAAGAGGGACCGGCCACATTGTTACCACGGCATCCGTTGCGGGACTGATGGGAGCACCCATGTTGGGCGCATACTCGGTAACCAAATTTGGCATGGTGGGTTATAGCGAAGCGTTGCGTGCTGAGGTAGCACAATATGGCATATCTGTTTCTGCAGTGTGTCCTGGAGTCGTACGCACTAATCTAGTAGAAACAATTAAGACCCCCGGCGTAAAAGAAGGCATGAGTAAACAAATGGATCGTTACCCCTCCTGGATTGGTCTTGATGAGATGGAAGCAGGTAAACAGATCGTCAAAGGCATTCGCAAGAACAAGGGTTTTATCCTGATAGCGAGAGAAGCGAAGCCCTTATGGCTCCTGAAGCGAATCTCCCCAGAAGCCACCTATTTTATGAATAGGCTTATGTTCAAAGTTCTCCGTTCTGAACGAGATAAGATGAGAAAGGAGCAGGGCACAATGGGTTCGGTTAAAGTACTACCAGTAGGAAAAAACGCTAAAAGCAAAACTAACACAGCTTGATACGAATTGCTTTAAGGCCATGTGGTGCTTTGACCAATGAGTCGAGCACCACCGGCGTTATCCTAAAAATGGAAATAATAGTTAGAATATGGAAAGCATTAAAGAGCAATAAAGAACAATAAATACCCACCTCCTGCCTTACTTAATCCTTAAATTCACTCACTAAAAATCATGCTATCATAGCCGCCCGTGGCTATTATTAAAACAGTCCCGATCTAAACCATTCCACTCTACTCTACTCTTATCTAGGCCCCCACTTGATGGCTACTGAGCAAGAAATTATTCATTACTACGAAACTTGTGATATTGACTATCGACTTGTTTGGTGGACAGACAAAACCTTTTCGCTACATTACGGCTATTACGATGCAAACAATACCGGACACAATGACGCTGTATTAAATACCAACCGAATACTAGCCACGAAAGCAGGGATAAAACCCAATGATCAGGTGCTTGACGCAGGCTGTGGAATCGGTGGCAGTTGTGTATGGTTAGCCAACAATATTGGGGCACAGGTGACTGGCATAAACATCACCGCCTATCAACTTCAAAAAGCACAAAGAATTGTAAGAAAGCAAGGGATTGAAGATAAAGTACGATTCGAAAAAATGAGCTTTCTCGACACCAGTTTCGATGATAATACCTTTGATGTAGTGTGGGGTATGGAGAGCGTTTGTTACGCTGAAAACAAAGAAGAGTTTTTGACGGAAGCGTTTAGGATACTCAAACCAGGAGGTCGCGTGGCAGTAGCAGATGGCTTTATCAATGACTACGAACCAAAACCTGCCTATCACGCAATGACAAAATCTTGGTTAGACGGCTGGGCTGTACCTAATTTGTGGGGACAAAAACAATTTATTGAATCTTTAAAAAACGTGGGTTTTGTCAATATTGATTTTACTGATGCTTCTCGTAATATCATACCCTCTGCCAGAAGAATGTACAAAGTCGCCAGCATGTTCAAACTAATTGCAAAGATCTTGGAATTTTTCAAACTCCGAAATGTTGCACAAAGTGGAAACTTCCGCGCAGCGGAGTATCAATACCCGCTACTGCTCGAAGACGTATGGCGCTATGGTCTGGTGGTAGCTGAGAAACCTCCTGCAGCGTAAATACACTAGGAGTAACCGCATCTGGTTCTTACTAACTCTCGCCAGAAAATTAAACGAATTATCACAACACTCGATTACAACGATCGATTACAACGATCATTTACAACAATCACTCGTTGCAAACATACACAACAGACGAACGCGATCATAAAATAGGTCGCCTTTAAAAAACTTATCAATTAACCACTCACGAGGAAATGTTATGACTATGCCATGGCTGTCAGAAGAAGATTTATTTATTAAGACCACTGCAGAACGATTTGCCAAAGAACGTTTGAAAGACGGTTACATGGACCGAGAAAAAGGCACCGTTATTGATCGCGATCTGATGAGGGAAATGGGGTCACTGGGCCTATTAGCACCCACTTTAAGCGAAGAGTATGGTGGCATAGGAGCCTCAAGCGTTGTCATGGGGTTGATTGCTGAAGCCATTGCCTACGCCGATATGAGCATCAGTTATCCTTGCATGACGTCGCCGTTAATAGGTGGCGTGATTGAAGCCCATGGAAGTGAGGAGATGAAGTCCGAGATCCTTCCGAAAATAGCAGCTGGTGAGATACTGATACAGCTGGGCCTAACCGAGCCTCGCGGCGGATCTGATGCTGCCAATTTGATGATCAAAGCTGAAAAGAAGGGCGACCACTATTTACTAAACGGGGAAAAGACCTCTATCACCTACAGCCAACAAGCTGAAATGATGCTGTTGTTTGCCCGCACCGACCAGAACGTTCCCGGTGCTCGTGGCGTTTCAGCATTTTTGGCCCCCCTCGATGTAGATGGCGTCAGCACAACCTGCTTTGAAGATTTCGGTACAAAAGCAGTGGGCCGAGGCCAAGTTTTTTTCGATGATGTTAAAATCCCGGCGTCTTGCTTACTCGGTGAAGAGGGTCAGGGTTTCACAAAAGTTATGGAAGGTTTCGACCTTAGCCGCATACTGATCGCGCTGCAATGCATCGGCTCAGCGCAAGCCTCTGTGGATGAGACTTGGCAGTATATTCAGGATCGTGAAGCCTTTGGTCGTCCCTTGGCGAAATTTCAAGGCACTACCTTCCCGTTAGCAGAACACGAAAGTATGTTAGCCGCAGTACGTTCCTTGTGTTATGAGACACTAGCCAAACGGGACAAGGGTATTCCGCACACTAAGGAAGCCGCTATGGTTAAATGGATGGGTCCAAAATGGGCGACGGATGTCATACAAAACTGTTTGGTATTGCACGGGCACTATGGTTACACCATGGACCTACCGCACCAGCAACGGATGCGTGACGTGTTGGGCCTACAAATTGGTGACGGTACGGCACAAATCATGAAGACCATCATCGCGCGCGAAACTATCGGTTCCATCGGTGTCGCTTACAAATAAGTGGTGTTGCTTACAAATAAGTAAAGGACAAAAAAAGCGAGGGGTTAACCTCGCTTTTTTTAAGCTCTTTTTACCTAAGATATCGATTCTTGCTCTAACAAATTTATTCGTCCTCTAACAAATCTATTCTTCCTCCAATAAAGCAGTAAGTTTTTCCGTAACATCCAGATATCCCATTACCATTTCCATCACTTGATCCTTTGCGCTAATAGTCGATTGCATTTTGCCAACAATTTGACCCACCGGCGCGCAAGCGATATCTTTTCCCTTTTCGGGGTATCGATTAATTCTAGCTAAGGCTTCGCCCGCAACCAGCATTTGCATCGGTGCCCCTAAAGATTCAGGATTCCCTTCTGAATCCCACGCGTTAGTCCAATCGTTTTTAAGCATCCGAACCGGCTTACCAGTCACTGAACGAGATCGTACCGTATCACTGCTAGTGGCTTCGAACATTAGGTTCTTAACCACTTCCGAAGTCTCTGCCTCAGTCACAGTCAACCAAATAGAGCCACTCCAAACGCCTTGTGCACCCAGCGCTAATGCAGCCGCCATTTGTTCACCAGACCCCACGCCTCCAGCAGCCAAGACAGGAATATCGCCAGCGACTTTTACCACCTCTGGCCACAATACAACGCTACCAATTTCACCAGTATGTCGACCACCCTCCCCACCTTGGGCAATAATAAAATCAAGCCCTGCATCAACATGATGCTGTGCGTGTTGCGGCTTGCCGCATAAGGCCCCTACCAACCTACCAGAATCCTGAATCTGTTTTATGATATCTGCTGGTGGAGTCCCCAAAGCGTTCGCTATCAATTTCACATTCTTATGCTTTAGCGCTGTATCCACTAGAGGTGCCGCAGAAAGCTCTGTCATGGAAACTCGATCAGTACGACTCCCAGCCCCTTTGGGCAACTCCGGTACCCCATGCTCCTCCAACAATTGCCGTGCAAAATCACGATGCCTCTGGGGTATAGCCGCCTGAACGATCGCCTTTAGTTTCTCAGGGTCTCTAACCTCCTGCCCTCCATACTTATTTGGAATAATGACATCAACGCCATACGGCTTGTCACCTACTTTTTCGTCAATCCAATTCAATTCAATCTCTAATTGCTCAGGGCTAAATCCTGTAGCACCTAGCACACCTATTCCCCCTGCATTGGTGACCGCTGCCACCACATCTCGGCAATGGGTAAAAGCGAATATGGGGAACTCTATTCCTAATTTCTTACAGATTTTAGTACGCATCGAGGATACTCCTTTCCTAATAATTGTTTTGAACAGTCTTGAACGGTGTTAAACAAATCTCTGCTTTGATAACAGCCTTTTACATCGCTTGACAACTCAATAACGAGTAGTGTATTTGTTGTATCATGTTTTGTAGTGTGAGTAAAAAGCTATTAGATTTACAACCTTATCAACAGCATCAAAACGTCAGTATTACCCGCCTTTCTCATGATTAAACATTAGACATGGGGTATCACATATAGAATACTGTCACTATGTATGGACACAACCATTATAAAAAAGGGAGCCTAAGATGAGCATCGCCACTTCTGTTAAACACAAATTACTAACTGATAACCCCTATGATGGAATCGGGACTTTCTTATATTCACGAGTTGGTCCACCCGCTTTACAGCAACACTACCAAATTCATACTCGCGCGTTAGCAACTCAATTACCCAGTAATGCCAGAGTATTAGATGTGGGCTCTGGGCCCGCGGACATGATTTTACAACTGGCAAGACGTAGACAAGATCTTGAGCTAGTGGGATTAGATCCTGCAGCCTCGGCCATAGACACAGGTAATAAAAAGGCACAAAAACAACGATGCACTAATGTTGAATTTATTCAGTCGGGCGCCGACTCAATTCCTCGCCCCGATGATTATTTCGATGTGATCACGAGTATCGGCTCTTACAAACATTGGCCCAGTAGGGAAAATGGATTAAGTGAAATTAAAAGGGTATTAAAACCGGGCGGAGAGTTTTATATTTTTGAGTTAGATGCCACCGCTGGCCGAAAAAACATCCCCAGTCGATACAAATTGCCAGCACTAGTTGCAATGCCGATAATAAAACGATTTATAAAAGTGGGCAGTATCAGTAAGGATATTACACGCGAGGAGGTTTTATTAGCCGGCTTCGAAATACTGCAAGAAACTCGTGTGGACTATATGCCGTTATATCAGTTTGTATTAACTAAATCGTGACTGCGCACTCTTACGATCATAATATTGGTCAATATACAGTAGCGTGGCCTTGTACTCATCCTCCAGTCCTCTTTTTATATCGCTCCCCATTAAGGCCGATACTCTTTTCCCCACTATCGCGATAGAAGAAACAAAAGTATGCTTATCTTTAATTCGTTTCACTAAAAAGCGCGGCAATTTATCAGGAATTGGAATGACCACCTCGGCCTTAAAGCTGATAACAAATTTGCCGTCAATCTCACCAAACTCATCCAGCTCATAACCTAGAATGCCAGGCATTTGGCAACGGACTTTTACGAACTCTTTTTCATGATAGAGACTAATTAAGTCCTGGGAGGGTATATCGTAATAATAAGATGCTTTAATTTTCATCGCGCCGCCTATCGTCCTCAAGTCATTAGCAAAGTATAGTCCTGAGCTCATCGGCTGCAACCAAAACTACTCTCGCGACCTACAATATTACTCTCTCTTATTTAACGATAAGTAAACAACGATAAGTAGACAACCGCAAGTAAACAACAACAAGCACCGATGTATCAGTTCTTTTCGTATCGCCAGCCACCCGTTTTATTGGCCCACAATCGGTGACGTTTACCAGGAGCATCTACATCTTTCGTTTCAAAACCCGCATCACCTTGGTATAAATTTATACGACCACCTTCTACCATCACTACGTTAGGAGAATAATAAAAGGGCTCCTCTTTGGAAACCTCTGCAATAGCCGCCTCATAACTTTCCACCCCTTGTAGTAAGGTGAGTGTAATGTACGTGGGACCCGCTAATTCAACTTCACCCTCGGTGTGGCCCTTTATCATGTTTTGCGGCGACTGCCAGACAAAATCGTGTATCTCCCCGCCATCGATAATCACAGCTTGATCATCTGCGACTTTCCCCATAAAAAACCAGGTACTAAATCGTTTAGGGCGTGTATTTGGTGTAGTCCAGTGGGCAAAGAAATGAAGCTTCTCTGGCAGAAGTTTTATGCTCGCCTCTTCATGGGCCTCGCGGGCAGCTGCGTTACGCGCAGCAAAAAGGATGTCCTTTTTATCGGAACTATAATCCTCTTCGTCGATTCTACCTCCAGGAAAAACCCACATACAGCCGTAGTTTATTTTGGAGTTTTTACATAGCATTAATACCTCTACTCCAGTCTCAGTTTCTCTTAGCGTAACCACTGTAGCTGCTGGTATAGTTTCAGACATAATTTCAATCCACGTATTATCAGATGCAATCATTATTCAACCACACTATACCAGATCAATCAGCAACGAGACCAGCATGAAGGTCCACGCTAAAACATAGCGAGTAAAGCCCATCGGGCTACCTCATTTTCACTTTATTAGGTTGATCGCTTGACGACTACGACCTCCATTCATACCATGCTAGCTAACATTCCACTTTAAGCTCAGTTATGCCCAACTCAAATACATTAGTAGTTCTCGATTTTGAAACCACAGGCTTATCACCAAACAATGGTGATCGCGCAATAGAAATTGGCGCTGTGCGCATTGAAAATGGCAAAACCACCGATACCTTTCAGGAATTGATGTATCCGGGCATGCAAGTTGATACATTCATTGAAGAATACACTGGCATCACCAATGACATGCTGGAAGAGGCTGCTCCCTGTGAAGAAGTGATGAATCGTTTCGCTGATTTTATCGGCGATGACAACTTGGTGGCACATAACGCCTCATTCGATAAGCGTTTTCTTGATTCAGAATTTCAGATAATTGACAGACATTATTCCGGTGAATTTGCCTGCTCGCTGCTACTGGCAAGACGTATTTTTCAGGCAGCCCCCAACCATAGGCTAGGCACCCTGGTTAGATATGCGAACATTCCTACAGAAGGCGAATTTCACAGAGCTTTATACGACTCAGAAATGACAGCCAAATTATGGCTTAAGATGTTGGAAGATATTAGTGAACGTTACAACATTGTCGACATCTCTTTTGAGCTTATACAAAAAATATCGTCAACCCCAAAAAAAGCGGTGCAGAAAATGTTGGAAGCTTGGGTGTAATTATCCCTAGCTTCCAACATTTATTTTCAAAAAAGTATCTAAAAACAATTAATCCGCCGTACTAAAACGACACGTTCCCTGCAGTTCGGTGGTAGTAAACCCTGTCAGTTTAATGATGGAGCGCTCACTACTATAACCAAAATCGGCACATGACTTATTTAATGGTATGGCATCAGAGTCCTCCCATCCAATATTGTAGGAATCAAATAACGCTCTCGTCATCAACGATGTAATGCCAGCATTGCTCTCAGTTGTGCAGTTACTTTTTCTCATTCCCTCAGCACAATACGGATAGTCAGGATCATAGTTAGGTAACGGATTAGGGTTTGTGATCGTTAGTTTATACATTGGCAGAGTGGTCCAATCATAGAGTCTCGATACACCCGACAAATTAGTCCTGTCCCAAAACATTGGCCCAAACCCAAGACTCATTCCATAATCTCCCACTGGTCCCGATGAAACAAACTCGCCTGTCGCCACATCATAAAAGGCGGGACTAGGGCAGTCCAGGGATGAAACAGGGANNGATGCAGATATNATCTGNCANTCNGTGATGAGAACAAAAAGGCCATAAAGCTCGGTGATATCAGGCATTGNGAAGGTNCGCGANATTTTGTAATTCCGATTAAGAACNCTACCNNNCACNGTATAGGTTTTAGATTGATTNACTGCAGTACTATAGGCAGTATGCCTGTCTCGAGTAGCTATTAAAGTATACGAACCTGTTTTAGTAGAATAGTCATCACTTGCTTTAACCCGCAAATAATATGTTTTTGAATCTGGGGGTGTAAAAATAATTTCACAGTTCTTGTGAAAGCCATCATCGGCTGAAATGTATCTTATAGGATCAATCGCATATTTCAAATTACCATTCTGATCGAAAACGTTGGCTACGCACCCCATATGGGTGTTGTCATCCGCCTGGTGATCAGCCCCTGTCTTCACATAAAAAAAGAACGTTTCATCTTGACCTGAAAAGGACCACCAGTGCTGGTCCCCTTCTGAATCCAATGACGGGTTATCGTAGACGGCCAACTCTTCAGAAAAACTAGGAAATGTGATTTCATTAATACTAGTGGGCGGCCAAGTCGATTCCCCCGTGGCCACATCAGCATCATCAGAAATTAAGTTATTGCTCGACGATTCTTCAGATTGGTTTTGCGATTTTGATCCCCTCAACGATCCACCACCGGAGAAAGCAGGATCATCGATATCAACCCAACTCCAACTACCACTTACGTTCCCCTCGGCACCAACCGTCAAAGAATATCGGACACCATCCTTGGAACCGCCAGATACCCCCGTACCACTACTGTTAATCTGACCGGTAAAAGATCCAACATACCCTTCTTCATCAGTCGATTGACCAATAACATTACCGCTACCGTCTATCTGGAACTCCCAGATTCCACCCCAAGGCACGACCCCTTCGCCATAATCTATTGTACCGGTATACGATCCAGAATAGCTGCCATTTATACGCTGATAGAGGTTTATCTGAAGATGAGCTTGAGCGGCATTTTCACTTACCAATTCGCGCAAGCCTGCGGACGTTGATGCGGTATATTCGGCAATAAGATCTGCAGTTTCTATCGCAAAGGCAGCGCTTTCAAAATTAATGGAATCGCCTGATGCTAATGTTGATACTGAGCTAGGTATATTGATTCCGTTATCGGGGTTGCCGTCGTCATCTATTGTTTGCAAAAACTGTGCTATTCGGGTAACTACTAAATTAGTTTCATCAATAGC
>JAESQG010000138.1 GCA_016765265.1 Pseudomonadales bacterium
TACGACGAGAATTTGGTAATATCGCGAATTATTTTCCTAATCGTACGATCAGAGTTTGGCTTAAAATATGATGTTAATTCTGCGCTCTACAATTAAACCATCGACGCACTTTTCCAATACCCAAAGGCACTTGCCTGAAGTACGGTCGATGAACCAGATGTTTCAATCACCGAAAAACTGCATTCATCGTAAGCGGTCAAGAAACTCCATGTCTATCAAAGATGATAACAACTCAGCATTAGTGACCCGCGAAAAGCTGATCGTATATTTAATCTATGCCGCAGCCTGCCATAATTCGTAGTATTGTCGAATTTTGGACGGCACCCACAGGACGGGTTACGGAAGGTTTTAGCTTACGGCCTATCGTCAACCTCTTCTGCTTCCTTCTCGATGAAGTCTTCAATACTAATATTCATCGCTAGCAGTACATTACTGGCGACAAAAATTGAAGAATAGGTGCCGACGACCACGCCTAGAATGAGCGCTATAGAAAAAGCCCGGATTAATTCGCCGCCGAAAATCAGCAATGCAAAAAGGACAATTAAGGTAGTTAACGAGGTGACTACAGTACGGCTTAAAGTTTGATTCAAAGAAATATTAATAATCTCTTCGGATGATTTCTTGCGTATCTTCCTAAAGTTTTCACGAATTCGATCTGAGACGACTATCGTATCATTCAACGAATACCCAATCACTGCGAGAACAGCGGCAAGCACGGTCAGATCAAACTGCAACTGAAATAATGAGAAACAGCCCAAGACTATCATCACATCGTGAAATAATGCTACCACCGCGCCTAAAGCAAATTTGAATTTGAACCGCAGACTAACGTAGACAAGCATACAAGCAAGAGACACTATCATCGCAATACCACTTTGATCACGCAACTCCTCTCCCACCTGAGGACCAACAAACTCTATACGGCGTTTTTCTACACTACTGTCCTTGGCTTGTAGGGTTTTTAATACTTTATCCCCTAGCTTAGCTTTATCCTCGCCGTCTTTTGGAGGTATGCGAATCAGAACATCCGTGGCTCGCCCGAAATGCTGCACGACTGCATCATCATAACCCGCCTCATCCAAGATCAATCGAATAGGGTTGATCTCAACGGCCTCATCATAGGCCACTTCAATCAAGGTACCACCGGTAAAGTCCAAGCCAAAGGACAACTGCTTCACTGCTAGCGTACCGATGGCAACCACCACCAATACCATTGACAAAATAGCCGCAATCTTTCGCTTAGCCATAAAGTTAAATGCAAATTCTTTATTCGCCATCGTCTTGACCCTTCCTACACCTTTAACGTTGTTAACTGCCGGCTACCATAAAAAAGGTTAACCAAGGCTCTAGTGCCCAATACAGCAGTAAACATGGAGGTTAAAATACCAATCGATAGTGTCACTGCAAACCCTTTAACGGGGCCGGTACCAAACGCGAACAAAATAATGGCGACGATAAAGGTCGTAATATTCGCATCAAAAATGGTAACAAACGCTCTACTGAAACCCGAATTAATTGCCGCTTGCGGGGGTAAGCCATTAGCCAACTCCTCCCTAATCCTGGCAAAGATAAGTACATTGGCATCAACGGCCATACCCACCGTCAATACTATACCGGCTATGCCCGGCAGGGTGAGCGTAGCAGATAACATAGACATGCCTGCGACCAGCAACATTACGTTGATGCTCAAGGCAACATTAGCAATCAGACCAAAGAAACGGAAATAGGCAATCATAAAGACCATCACCAGCAAGAAACCGATTTGCACAGACCTCATGCCCGCATCGATATTTTCCTGCCCGAGGCTGGGCCCAACCGTTCGCTCTTCAACAAAATACATGGGGGCAGCCAAAGCACCTGCCCTGAGCATTAGGGCTAATTCTGAACTTTCTAAGGGACTATCTAAACCGGTAATGCGGAAGTTGACGCCTAAAGTGCTTTGTATCGTGGCGCGATTAATAACATTCTTCTC
Source organism: Pseudomonadales bacterium (assembly GCA_016765265.1). Lineage (GTDB taxonomy): Bacteria > Pseudomonadota > Gammaproteobacteria > Pseudomonadales > DC-out160 > DC-out160. The sequence goes on from JAESQG010000138.1 coordinate 1,973, forward strand.
CTCCCAGGTTTCACGGACTAGTTGCTTTTGCCCATCCACCATTTTTTCAACCATTTTGCTTTTGGTTTCCACAAAAACAACCGCCATATCATCTTTGATGTGATTGGAAGTCACTCGTTGCATCTTCTTACCACCGCGACCATCCAAGGTAATATTAACCTGAGGCCGACCGTTCTCATCGTAGTTAGACCTAGCATCTAAAACACGATCACCCGATACGATTATGCTTCTTTTTAATAGCACAGGCGGTCGCTCGTTATTTTTAAAGGGCATCAACTCTGAGCCCGCAGGCGCTCTGCCTCCAATCACCGAACTAGCNTCATGCTCCCAATCTACCAAGCGAAACTCNAGGGTGGCNGTNCGNCCTATTATTCNNTTCGCNGCTGCNGTATCTTGCACNCCGGGCAGTTCAACGACTATGCGGTTTGTNCCTTGCCNCTGCACCAANGGCTCNGCAACCCCTATCTCATTGACTCGATTTCGGATAGTCGTCAAGTTTTGGCCAATCGCATANTCCTGAATTTCTTTTACCTTAGAGTCTGTTAGTTGCAACAATATTATAAAATCGTCACCTTCAACTGAATCCTGAATTAGAAAGTCTCTATATTGCCCGCGCAATAAGTCACTCGCTTTATCTCGGGATTCACTATTTTTAAANNCTAAANGAATACCNNCATCCAANTCAGCATTAATNGANCGATAACGAATTCTTTCTTCCCGTAGTTTTTGCTTTATTTCGCTAACATANCCCTTNTTGCGTTGATCTAAGGCTTTATCGATATCAACCTCTAAAAGAAAATGAACACCACCGCGCAAATCCAAGCCCAACTTCATCGGCCCAGCACGTAGGGAGACTAGCCAATCTGGTGTCGTCGCCGCCAGATTAAGCGCAACTACATAGCGCTCTCCCAAAGCGGCTTCCACAATATCCTTAGCCACCAGCTGAGTTTCGGTATCTTTAAAACGAATTAATCCTGCACGTTTTTCGACGACAGGATCAAAGTATTCAATACTCGCTTTATCTAGCGCCTTTACAGCGCGTTTTAATGCCAAATCATTAACTTCAATCACTGCCGTCGCACCAGAGATCTGCACAACGGGATCGTCAGGATATAAGTTAGGGGTAGAGTAGACCGCGCCTATTATCACTACCATCAAGATAAGGAGGTATTTCCATACGGGGTACTTATTAAGCATAATCGATCTGACCGCCCATTCGCTAAATTGACAAAAAATTAAATCGCTTTTAACGTTCCCTTAGGAAGAGTGGCGGCAACAGCGCTCTTCTGGATTTTCACTTGAGTGTTGTTGGCAATTTCCAACACCGCATAGTCGCCGTCAACCTTAATAATTTTCCCCATTAGGCCACCGCCAATCACCACCTCGTCGCCCTTATCAATGCTACTAATAAGCGCTTTTTGCTCTTTCTGGCGTTTGTTTTGAGGACGCCACAAAAGGAAGTAAAAAATTAGTACAAAGCCACCTAAAAAGATGAACTGGGATATGCCGGGTGCTCCTAAGGCGTCTATACCCGGTTCAGCCAACGCTTCTGAAATAAAAAAACTCATTACTCTTTCCTCTAGGCCTCTAACCTAACCAATGTAAATAGCTGCATGGAAAATGCAGCCACTTTCTGAACTGTATTCAACCTAATTGTATTCAACCTATAAGTGTGTTCGACCTGGCAATCTCACGCCACTCAGATCAAATAATCAACAACGACAACGGGGAAACTCTCTTACCTATCAATCGTGCTGGCGCATAAGGTAGAACTCTTTTATGAAGCGGCTCAATGTACCCGTTTCAATCGCCGATCGCAAACCAGACATTAGGTTTTGATAATAGCGCAGATTATGGATTGTGTTGAGCTGACCGCCCAGCATCTCTTTACATTTATCAAGGTGATGCAGATAAGCGCGGCTAAAATTTTCACAAGTGTAGCAGTCACAGCGACGGTCCAATGGATCGGTATCATATCGATGCTTGGCATTGCGAATCTTGACCACGCCCTCAGAGATAAAAAGATGGCCATTTCTCGCATTTCGCGTCGGCATAACACAGTCAAACATATCAATACCGCGACATACCGCATCAATAATATCCTCTGGCCGCCCCACACCCATGAGGTATCGAGGTCGATCAGCAGGCATGGCCGGTGTAAGGCTATCCAATACCGCCAACATCTCTTCATGGGGCTCACCCACTGATAGCCCACCAATAGCATAACCATCAAACCCAATATCGGTTAAACCCGTGAGAGACTCCTGCCGCAATCCATCGTACATGCCCCCCTGAACAATACCGAACAGCGCGTTGGGATTATCTCCATGGGCATCCTTACTCCGCTTTGCCCACCGTAGCGACAACTCCATCGATGTGCGAACGGCTTCTTGCGTCGCTGGGTAGGGAGTGCATTCATCAAAAATCATGACGATATCCGCGCCCAAGTCCCGCTGAATCTGCATGGAGGATTCGGGGTCTAAAAACACTTTACTACCATCAATAGGCGAACGAAATTCAACACCTTTTTCGCTGATTTTCCGCATTTTACCCAAGCTAAAAACCTGAAAACCGCCCGAGTCCGTCAATATCGGACCTTGCCATTGCATAAAATCGTGCAGATCACCATGGGCTTTCACTACTTCAGTGCCGGGGCGCAACATCAGATGGAACGTATTGCCCAGAACAATCTGAGCGCCTATCGCTTTAATGTCCTTGGGCAGCATACCCTTTACGGTGCCATAGGTTCCCACAGGCATAAAAGCGGGTGTATCGACCTCCCCGCGACTAAAACTCAAACGGCCACGTCGCGCTTGGCCATCGGTTTGCAACAATTCAAATTTCATGGGCTAGTTCCATGGGCTAGTTCCATGGTCCTTGCTTGATCGTCGCGAGTGATAAACATAGCGTCACCATAACTGAAGAAGCGATATTCATTTTGTATCGCCTCCTCATAGGCTCGCTTTACATGCTCTTTTCCCGCAAAGGCGCTGATCAACATCAGCAAAGTTGACTTCGGTAAATGAAAATTAGTGATCATGGCATCCACCACTTTAAACTCATAACCCGGATAAATAAAAATATCCGTCTCCCCTTGATAAGCAGACATTAGCTTGCCTGACTCATTTTTCAATTTACCTTTCAGGGCTGCAGTCTCCAAACATCGTACACTGGTTGTTCCTACCGCGATAATTCGCCCACCCGCCGCTTTCGTCTGTTCCACCTTTTCACACAACTCGTCACTCACATGAATGATTTCCGAATGCATATGATGATCTTCGATATTCTCAACACGCACAGGCTGAAACGTGCCGGCCCCCACATGCAAGGTCACAAACTCGCAACAAACACCCTTTGCTTTTATCTTTGCCAACAAAGCCTCATCAAAATGCAGCCCCGCAGTGGGAGCGGCCACCGCACCTAATTCTTTTGAATAAACGGTTTGATATCGCTCCTGATCCGCATCATCGTCAGGTCTATCGATGTAGGGAGGCAAGGGCATATGACCCACTTGCTGCATTATTTGCAATACCGTGGAATCACCAATCGCCTTTAGCCGAAACAGTTCACCCTCTCGCTCTACCACCGACAAATGATAACCGCCATCGATGATGAGTTGACTCCCCGGTTTGGGCGATTTACTGGCACGAACATGGGCGAGTACTTCTGTAGAAGAAAGCACTCTTTCAACCATGACCTCTATTCGACCACCGGTCTCCTTCTGCCCAAATAAGCGAGCAGGAAGCACCCGCGTGTCATTGAGCACCAACAAATCACCCGCTCTCAGCTTATCAACCAGATCAGTGAACTGCCCATGCTCAATAGCCCCACTACAACCATCCAGACTCAGCAGTCTGCTACTGGCGCGCTTTGCAGCCGGGTAACGAGCAATTAAGTCATCAGGTAATAGGTAGTCGAAATCAGAGACTTTCATGGGAATGTGGGGAACCAGCCGTTAGAAAGGCGCAAGGGTATCGAAAATTGAGCAATTAAACCAGCCCCTACTCGTACTGAGTAGGGCATGATCCAAGCTAACAAAAAAAACGCCAACTGAATGGCGTTTTTTTTTGTTAGCTTG
>JAESQG010000139.1 GCA_016765265.1 Pseudomonadales bacterium
ATAGCTGGCGTTTTGATATCTTTATTTTCTTCCGCTGTGTTTGCTGTAGAAGTAAAAGATCTTTATAGCGCGGAAGTCTTGGTGATCGATCAATCCGAGTCAAAGCGAAACGCCGCCGCACAAGATGCGCTGGCGGAGGTGTTGATTCGAGTGAGTGGTTCGGCGCAAATTCTTTTGGATCAGAATATACGCCGAGAACTGCATAAGCCCGATGCGTATCTGTTGCAATACAGTTATGCCCAGTCTGATCAAACCTTACTAAATCGGGCGGGGGAGGAGGTGCCGGCAAAGCGGTTATTTCTCTCTTTTGACCCTTCGCTGGTTCTCAAATCATTGATAGAGGCGGGATTGCCGGTATGGGGCTCTAATCGAGCCCAGGTAATCGTCTGGTGGGGGGTCGAAGATCAGGGAGATCGCTATCTTCTCAGTGCCAATGAGGAAGGAACTGAAGAAGAAAATGGGCGCGTAAAAAAAGGGGTAGTCGAACGCCTTTACCAGGAGACTAATCGCCGTGGGGTGCCGGTGACCATTCCTTTAATGGACTTGCAGGATTCGGCGGCGGTAAAAACGAGCGATGTGTGGGGCTTTTTTACTGAAAATATTGAAGTGGCTTCTAGGCGATACGGTCCTGAAGCCATATTGGTGGGTCGTGCAATGCCTGCGCTGACAGGGGAGTGGCTAGGGAGCTGGATGTTATTACTGGATGGACAAAGCTATTGGTACGAAGGGACGGCGAGTTCAGTGGATTATTTATTGGCGGAGGCAATCGATAATGTAGCGGAAAGGTTAGCTGAAAAGTATGCAGTCATTGTACGGGAAGATGCTGCTCTGGGTATTACTTTAAAAGTCTTTGATATTAAGGAGCTGAAGGATTACGCTGCAGTTTCTGCATACTTGGATGCGTTGGTGCCCGTGCGTAAAGCACTTTTACGACAAGTTGAGGGAGACATATTGACTTTTAATATAATACTGGACGGCGATATGAAACAGTTGAAGCAAGCTATAGAGCTAAATGACAAGCTCTTACCTGTGGTGGGAGTTCCCGTGATCGCGAGAAAACCTACAGGAAAATTGTTGCCGGATGGTTACGTTGATGTAGGAAGAGTCGTTGTTGGATGAGTCGATGTAGGAAGGATAGATGATGGAAGGTTCATCGAGGATTCCGGAAGTGAGAATCTTGAAATCGAAAATCCCCAGCCGGAATTAGCGATACAACAGCATCTTCAATACCGCTGGATTGGCGATTAAGAAATGAGTCAAGGACCTTTATTGCAATGGAAATTATTACCGAATGCAATTACGGTGTTTCGCGTTTTATTGATAGTACCTGTTGTATTAGCGCTACTATCTGAAGATTTTTGGATTGCCTTGCTGTTATTTTTTGTTGCGGGTGCATCCGATGGCTTGGATGGGTTTTTAGCTCGACGATTTGATTGGTCCAGTGAGTTTGGCGCGCTTATCGATCCACTAGCTGACAAAATGTTATTAGTCTGCACCTACGTTGCGCTAGCTATTATCGGTGTTTATCCTCTTTGGTTTGTGGTGATTGTAGTCGCTCGAGATATAGTGGTGATCGGCGGTGTGGTCGTTTATAGCGTATTCTTTGGACCGGTTTACGGCAAGCCCACATTGATGGGCAAAGCCTGCACTTTTGTGCAAATAGGGTTGGGATTGGTGACCGTATTTCAATTAGCTGTAGTACCCCTACCTCAATGGGTGCAAGACTGGGGAATCTATNTAGTGGTTATGCTCTGTTTTGTTAGCGGTACTCAATACGTGTGGATTGGNGTGAGTAAAGCGCGGAACAGGGATTCGGAAGTGANTGATTCAAAAGTGAGAGATTCGGAAGTGAGAGATTCGNAAGTGAGAGATTCTTGAGTGAGCANCTGACAAATCAGATGACGCTCGGCATTTTATTGCANGAGGGATATGACTTTTCGCTATTCTTACCTGGACAGAACCAGGAAACCGTTGATGGATTAAAACAATTTAGCCAAGGTGATGGCGAGCAGTTTGTNTACCTTTGGGGNCNGACCGGAACGGGAAGAACACATTTATTGCAGTCAGTTTGTAATAGTGCGACNCAGTGTGAACTCGCTTGTAGTTACCTGCCCATCCAGCACTTAAAAGAGCACGGGACAAAAATATTCGATGGGCTGGAGTCACAGGATATCGTCTGTATTGACGATATTGAACCGTTAATGGGTGATGCCCAATGGGAAGAATGTTTGTTTCACTTATTCAATAAAATTCGAGATAACAAACATAGTTTATTAGTGAGCGGTACCAAATCTCCACGGCAACAAACAGGTGTTTTACCCGATTTGCAATCCCGCCTCACCTGGGGAATGACCTATCAACTGAAAAGCTTGGAGGATGATGAAAAAGTCGTAGTATTGCAAAATAGTGCAGACCGACGGGGATTTCATTTGTCCGATGAGGTGGCTCAGTTTATCTTTAATCGAAGTTCTCGGGATTTTTCTAGCTTATTTGCTGTGCTTGATCGTTTAGATGAGCAATCACTTCAACAAAAAAGAAAATTAACAATACCGTTTGTGAAAAGTGTTATGTCTTGGTAGCGTTTCGTGTATTGACAAGCTTCTAGCGTATAAAGGGCTTTTTATGTATAAAGAATTTCTTATGTATAAAGAGTTTTTTATGTATAAAGAACTTNTGGTGTAGAAGGAATGACTTGGGCAGATAAAAGGATGGATGAAAAAGAGCGNTTAGATTTAAAAGCCAATATTGCAGAGCAAATTGAGCATACCGAGGAATCAGTAGCGAACCTAAAAGGGCTCATAACGCCCATTGCTCCAGAGAATTCGATTGGTCGCCTAACTCGTATGGACGCCATTGTGAGTCGGGGAGTTAATGAGGAGGCATTGCGTACTGCTGAAATCAAACTGATAAAATTAAAGCGTGCAGCACGACGTATCGATGATAATCCCGACTTTGGTTATTGTGAGAGTTGTGATAAGGCGATTCCAGCGAAACGCCTGCAACTTATGCCTGAGTCGACTTTGTGTGTCGGCTGTGCGGTATAGCATTTTCGCATTGCTTTTTTTCTGCAGACGTTTAAATTCCAATTGTTCAAACTTGTTATAGGTATCATTGTCGAGGATAAGATCAACTGGCCCAATTAGGGAGCTGTTCGTACCGGCGATATTGACACATGATAATGTTAAAGTTGGTATCGTTATGAGGCGTGTGTGAGAGTCCCACCCTATATAAGTTGTTAGAGGTTATCGTCTGGGCCATTTTGTTGATAGGATNCGCGCCACCAGTCGAGGTCTGACCATTTTTCTCGCTTTTGGGCTAAAGTTCAAGAGTATGCTGCTTAAATCTATAGTGGGTCGTTAGCTAAGAAATAGTGAGCGTTTTGCGATCATATGAGAATGGTAAGATTAAAATTAATCAATAGTTTAGAGAAAGTATGAGGCTTTAATTAACCATGACTGTCATCCAAGAAGATCACTTGATACAGAGTGTGGCCGATGCGCTACAGCATATATCCTATTACCACCCCGTGGATTTTATTCAGGCATTGAATAANGCCTATGANCGTGAAGAATCCAAAGCGGCTAAAGACGCAATGGCGCAGATNCTGGTTAACTCGAAGATGTGCGCGGAGGGGCNCCGCCCAATTTGTCAAGATACCGGTATTGTGACGGTATTTTTAAAAATTGGNATGAATGTNAGCTGGAAAGGNTCTCGCTCTGTGGATGATATGGTGAACGAGGGCGTAAGAAGAGCCTATNTGAACCCCGANAANATATTGCGTNCATCCATTNTAGNNGATCCTGCNGGCGNGAGAANAAACACAAAGGACAATACTCCNGCGGTTATTCATTATTCNATTGTACCGGGNNATACCGTTGATATCACNGTGGCNGCAAANGGTGGCGGTTCNGAGAATAAAGCGAAAATG
>JAESQG010000140.1 GCA_016765265.1 Pseudomonadales bacterium
TCTTTTGCTTCTATAATATTTCTTCCCTTTAACGCAAAAATAAGGAAGGCGAAAATGACTACCGCAAAAATAGAGAAGTCACAGCCCGAGGAGGCAGCAGCAAGCAAAAAATCAGATTCAGGTGAAAAACCAGTCTTGGCAGAAGCATCCTTAGCCACTCCCACAGCGACACCCGCACCAACTCCCACTCCCACTACAACCACTGCAACTCCCACTACAAGAGCGGCACCCGCACCCGAAAGGTCTGCTCAGGCGAGTTATCAGTCTAACGGGCCTGCAACAGTGGGTGGTTCCTCTAGGAGAGCTTTTGGTTTTGGGGCAGTGTCTGCACTCATATTAGCCNGTGCCATCGTTGGGTTATCAGGTGGCGAGAATTCCGGTCTTGTTCAATCGTTGCAAATAGAATTGGCCGACACAAAAGCGGCTTATATTAGTTTGCAGGTGGAGGTCGCTCAAACCAAAGTGGCGGCACTGAGTTCGCAATTGGGGGATATCGTTGCAGCGGAAACGCAACTTTCTCAATTGGTTGCGGAGAAAAAAATCACCCTAGATCAATTAGCTGCCGCTAATAGTTCTTTAACTGGGCTATTAGACAGTGAAGCGATAAGTCCTCCCGTGGCCGAGGTGGTGGAAAAAACACCGCTTATCGAAGCTTTAAGCACCGCAGAATTAAGTCCGGCAGCACTGAGTACTGAAGTGCTNGCACCTTTAGTTGGTGGTGAAAGTAGTAGTGGAAGTGGCGATGCTGGCATAGTCGTAGAACTGCCAGAAATTGGGAAAATTGAGATTGCGCCATTNCCAACAGTCGACGCGNAGTAAATGTNTTTTTGATNNACGGTCTTTTCGCCCACGATAATTAATTTTATACTGTGGGCGAGAAGCATATNCCTTTCGCGACTTTCGAAACTNTCGCTAATTCTATTAAGTTCCTCTTACGTCATCCGGTTACTTTATCCGGTTACTTTATCCGGTCACTTCATCTTTATCCGGTCACTTCATAAAGTGCATTCACCGCAGTACAGGCGGCCAAATGTGGGCTGTGATGCAATGATTTTTGTAGCTTCGGGTGTTGCGCAATTTTAGTTTGAGCCTCTTCCACTGATAATCCTAATTTTTCCGCCAATTGTTGAACTTCCTGTTGTGCGGCTTGTTTCGCTTTAAACAGTTGCATTTGAATACGACTATAGACATTGACCGCGCCGTCTCCGCTGGTTTCTATAGGTAGAAAAATCGCATCGGGGTACTTCTCAGTTATTAGCGTTTGCACCCCATCAGAGACTGCGCTGGAGGGCATACAACCAAAGGGTTTTACGCTCAAGGTCATATTGGTTTTCTTTTTATCAACATTTAAAATTAACTTGCCCACCTCCATGTGGCCTTCGCCCCCTTTGAGATTATTGTCATAAAATTCATGACTTACTTTTGCCACTAAATCCAAGTCTGTTAATTTGTACCCCTTTAATCCAACCAGTGGACCCAGTNCTTTGAAAATAAGCGGTATGGCAAATTCACCAAGACGTACCACCATTAGTTTTTTTCGAGTATTGACACCTTCTAATCCAAACTTGCTCCCCCCTTCACCATTAGCATCGGTCCCACGTAGATTTAAACGCTCTAAAGTGTCGTAACGTGCTTGCCATAATAGGTAGNGTATCCACGCGGCTACGGGTTGCACCTCTACCTCGGCACCTTCTTCTTCTAAAAACCGTTGCAAGTGATAATTACCGTCGCCCTCCGTAGTCATCGCCCAAAATTCACCGATGATCGATACCTTAGGTTTGATCTGGGAGCGATCCACTTTCACTTTGGCGAATGCCTTGCGTGCTTTCCACAGCGCTTTGAGATAACTGGTATTGTTGATTAAGGAATCGCACAGCGCTTTCTTGCTTTTCGCAAAAGCGCGATCCGTATCGCCTTTGTTAACTTCATAGGGTCTAGTGCGATAGGTTAACGCGTTCAAGATGTCGCCCGCTACTATGCCCTTGGTCATGTTAAAAACAAATTTTGCACCAAAGTCTAAGCCTGATTCCTCACCTTCGACTTTTTCTAATCCCTTGGTTTGCTCAAAGAAGGTGACTCGAAATCCGTCAAATCCTGCATCTCGTAACGCCTTTCGATATTCGGTGACGTAAGTGCCAAAACGGCAAGGCCCGCAGGAGCCTATGGTCGCAAAAAGGTAATTACCCACAATCTCTTCCGTAGACAAACCGCTACGGCGCAGGCTGACTAGGTATTTCACCAGATTACCTACTGTGAAATAGGTAGGATTACATTGGCCGCGATTGCCGTATTCCTTGCCGTAACGTAAGGCTTCATTATCGGGTACGTCTAGCGCAATGGTTTTATAGCCTGCCCCCGTAAACGCGGCTTGAATAAAGAGATCGTGTGCCGCCGTTAAACCNGAAAATAATATAGTGGTATGATCTCTTTGAGAGCGGGTGAATTCTTTCGGTGCAGGATCATGCCAATGATCAAACTCATTGTCCGTAACGATAATCTTAGGCTCAGTTGGTTTATCGCTAGGTTTGTCATCAAAATATTGTACGATACCCATGGTGATCTCCCGTTAATCGATGGTTGCAACTTCAATGCGTTGACGGTCTTCTGCATTGGAAAACGAAGCAAAAGGTATATCCTCTGGATTNTTNAGTGCTTCATCTTTTTGTAATTGCATAATGTTATTTTTAAGNNCTGTGATATTTGACGCCNCNTTNGGNTGAAGCTNGGCTGATGCCGTATCCGATCGAGATAAGAGCTCTAGTTCTTTTTCTGCAATGGACAGCTTCAGTTTGTTTTTTAGTAATTGCTGGTCATTAGGAACATTAACATTGGAGTCCGCTAGACGTTCTTCAGCCATCTTCAGTGTATAGGCATAGGTCTTGACTCGAATCTTAATGGAGCCGCTGGGTTTATTAGCATCGATATCATGTAAGGCTGAATAGGGCGTATCGGTAGCGCCAATAATACTATCGATCATTCCGTAAGTGGGCGCATCATGGCCGCACTTGAAACTAGATAAATCTAATACGGCAATATTAGGATGGCGGGCAGCAAATTTGGCCCCCCAGACTTTTTGCACGCTATTAACGCTGTAGTTCTCTGGCCAAACGTCATGTATTTCTAAAGGTGAATCGATGCGGCCTGAGGCTAAGTCCTGCTTGAAAAATGGATCTAGATATTCTCTATCTTTGGGTATCGATTTGAGGCTCAAAACGGGGTAACCCAAAGACTGAAATTCTTCCAAGATACCGTGATTTAGCCCGAGATCATTATGATAGGGGCGCCCGAGCATCAGGATCGCGACTTTATTTTCTTTTTCCACATAATTCAGTATTTCGCGACCGTGGTCTTGCATATATTCATCAAAAGTATCTAGGGCAAGAAAGGCTTGCTCAATAGCAAAATCACTTTCATCTTCTGTTACTTGCAGGTGCTCACCGAAAGTATCAAACATCTTTTTCTTTAACAGCAAAGGTTCAGTCAAACTCAAAGTGGGACTGAGGTATTCAATATCTCTTTCTTCGAAAAAATTCTTCTCCTTGGTAAATGCCGCGTTGATAACAGAAGGGGTACCCGCCACTATGGGGCAGCAGGCAGTGTCCATGGTTTTCTCAACAAAGGTGGGAACATGGGTTAAAGCGGGAAAGAAAATCAAATTCAAGGGTTTTTTCGTGTGATGTTCAAAAAATAAATTATGGATATGCGCTTGAACCACCTTCGCTGGGTAGCAGGGGTCTACAGAGCCATACTTGCCCCCTGCTTGCCAAATTTCTTCTGTGGTCTCATCGGAAAAAACCACATTACGACTTCTAATGCCTAGGCTTTCAAAATAGGTGCGCCAAAAAGGCCCTGTACTCCAGAGATTCAATACTCGCGGAATGCCAATGCGGATGTCTTTNCGAGCATCGGCGGCGCTTTCGCTGGAACGGGTAAAATTGCGTTGATATTTCTCGTGACTCATTTTACCAAACCACCCTTTTTTTACTCTGATATCATCAATGATGGTGTCAGCGGAGGGTATAGGAACGGATCGTTTGATGGGTTTAAAACAGTATTTAGATTCAAGGTCCACCATGTTAGGGAACCGTTTCATCAGTACGCGGCGTTCTTTATTCAGTTCTCGCAAGGCTTGATGATTTTCTACTGTTCCTTTCTCACAGGAAAAACCGGAAATATACCGGGCGGTATCGCCGTTACTGGTTTCAGTATCAATAAAAGTACGCGAACAATTGTTCGCGCAAAAATCACATCGCGTAGTTTCGTCATTGGTGGAGGTGTATTGAATGTTAATGGCTTCGTCTAAGCCAATAAAGGTCGAATGGCCGCGCCGTTGCACCACACGCAACGCTTCATAGGCCGCGCCTATGGCACCGGCTTCGCCTGTATGGGGGTGGACGTGTACAACGGCCTCAGGTACTCGTTCTTTAATATAATCTACCTGTGCTTTTACTGCTGCCAAGTTATATTGGGTTCCGCCTTGTAACACAAACACCTTGCCCAACTCGGCCATCCGCGGGATTTGTACAACGTACTGCCAAATATTTTTGGGTAAGACTAATGCTAGCCCTGNCAATAATTCATCTGCGGAATAACCTTCTTTTTGGAAATTAACGCGATCGGTATCNAGAAAAACAGCGCANCCGTAGCTAAANTTNGGGGATAGATCCGCNTTAAATGCATTNTCGGCGTACTCNGTGACGGGTATACCAAACTGATCCGCCATGGCCTGNAANAACATACCATTGCCNGCACTACANGAATTGGATAAACGAAAATTCTTGATATCACCTCGATGCAGAAACAAGACTTTTATATCCTGGCCACCGATGTCACACACTACGTCGGCATCAGGGAAGTAATGCGTCGCACTTTTCATATGTGCAACAGTCTCTACTATATTGCAGTCGGCAGATAATGCTTTTTCCATTACATCGCCAGCATATCCCGTTACACCAAAACCGATGGCGTCTAATTCTGCATTCTGCTCCGTGGCCCATTCCTTCAATTGGGCAAACATTTCTTTCATGTCGGTAATCGGGTTACCTTTTGAAAGTCGATAGACCTTTTTTAGAATTTCCCCTTGTTCATCAATGAACACTAGTTTGCTGGATGTTGATCCGCCGTCTAATCCAATCACGCCGCGTAAGGCTTGTTTAGGTGAGAGCGCAGGGGCAGTGAATTGAGGCACGGTATACTGAGCGGCGAACTCACTAGCCTTGCTCGCATCAACCGCGAGTGGGGGGCCAGCGGATTCACCCAACTTGGATTTTCTGCCGGTTTTAATAAANGTATCCAATTGGGCTACGCCATCATATGCTCCCGCGTTTTCACCATCTTGAATACCGAATAAGACGGCGCCAAAGGCCGCATAGTATTCAGCATTTTCTGGAACGTAAATTAATTCCTCCAGCGGAGCCTCACGATCATAAGCGTAACCTCTCTCCTCCCAAGTCTGTGGGATTCGGTAACGCCAGCATTCTTGGAGAAACGGTAAATAGGTATTGGGTCCACCCAGAAGCACCACTTTGTTGCGCAGAGTATTGCCTCGGGTCAATACCGAGAGGTTTTGCTGCACGATGGCATCAGCCAAAGAGCACATGATCTCTTCTTTCGGTATACCGCTTTTAACCAGGTTAACTATGTCGGTCTCTGCAAACACACCGCATTTAGCGGCGACGTGGTGTAGCTTATCTTTATCAAAGTGCAGGTGATTGGTTTCATCTTGGGGCATGCCCACTTTAATTAAACATTTATCAATAGTGGCACCTGTGCCAGAAGCGCACTTATCATTCATTGAGGTGATGGCTTGTTTGCGGCCTGTTTCTTTATTCTCTTTGAAGATGATAATTTTGGCATCTTGCCCACCCAGTTCAACAACGCTACCCGCATCCGGGTGCAGTTGTTCAACGCAGAGTGTAACTGCATTGACTTCCTGAACAAATCGCGCACTAATAGTAGGGGCAATAGGGCCAGCACCGGAACCGGTGATAAAAGTACGACAAGTAGGGTTTTTAACGGCAGGGTACAGACTTTCAATAGTCTGTAGCATTTCTAATACTTTTTCCGCCTGTAAGGTTTCATGGCGTTGATACTTGCTCCAAAGAATCTCTTTGGTGCTAGCATCGACTACGACCGCTTTAACCGTAGTGGAACCAACGTCGATTCCAAGGTAAATCTGACTGTCAGTTGAGGTCACTCGATAGACTCGACTAATTATTAGTTATAGTTAGGTATCGTTAGTTAATTGTTATATTTAGTTCAGCACTAACAGGGTGTCATGTTCACCATCCACTATTCGTCATAGATTGGATTTCGTCAAGTAATTTTGCTTTGGGATATCGCATATCCACTGTAATGATAGGGACAAACGTTGTTTTTTTCTATTGTTAAGAACTGAGAGCAGCGATGCATGCGGAACGTGTCAACCTGTTTCAGACACCTAACAAAATAATTAACATACTTTTCCCCGGAAAATAAATGTTTAACGGGGTTATTTAAACGGATCT
>JAESQG010000141.1 GCA_016765265.1 Pseudomonadales bacterium
CCCTCGTGATACTTTTGATATTAATTTTTATGGTACTTTCAATCTTCTAACGGCATTAAAGAAATCCGGTTTCGCAGGTAAATTTGTCTACGTCAGTTCAGGTGATATCTACGGCTTGGTATCCCCACAGAATCTACCTATTCTTGAAACTACACAACCAAAACCAAGAAACCCTTATGCGGTAAGTAAAGTAGCAGCTGAAGCTTTATGCTATCAGTGGAGCCAAACTGAAAATTTTGAAATTATCATCGCCAGACCATTCAATCATATTGGTATTGGCCAAAATGAACGTTTTGTTATCCCTAGTTTCGCGAAACAACTAGCCGAAATAAAGCTAAACCTAACCGCTCCGATAATGACAGTGGGAGATATTGGTGTATCAAGAGATTTCTCATCTATCGAAGACATACTACAAGCCTACCAAGCGTTATTCCACAAAGGAATTAACGGAGAAACATACAATATCGCTAGCGGCACATCGCAAACAATAGAAAGCTTACTCTATAAAATGATCTCCATTTTAGGTATCGATGTCACCATTGAACAGGAAAAAGAAAGATTTCGAAAAAACGAGCAAAGAGAGGTTATCGCTTCCATTAGAAAAATTAAAGCACATACAGGATGGGCCCCTCAAACAAACCTCGACACAAGCTTAGAACGGATTCTGAACCNTTGGATGGATATACTAGCATGAATAAATCAGCACTCATTACTGGTATCACAGGTCAAGACGGCGCTTACTTGGCAAAACTGCTTACCGACAAAGGCTACAGGGTTTTCGGACTCCTCCCTCGAAGATCCACTGACACCCTTTGGCGATTACGATATCTGGAGGTCGATAAACTCGTTAACTTAATCGACGGGGACCTGACTGATCTATCTTCTCTAATCAGAGCCATTAGTAAATCTGAGGCTACTGAACTTTATAATTTGGGAGCCCAGAGCTTTGTTGGCACATCTTGGGAACAACCCATACTAACNGCCAATGTCACGGGCATGGCCGTAGCCAATGTCCTCGAAGCCATAAGAATCGTTAATCCAAAAATCCGCTACTATCAAGCATCTACCAGCGAAATGTTTGGAAAAATTCAAGAGCCCATTCAAAATGAGGACACGCCTTTTTATCCTCGCAGCCCATATGGGGTTGCAAAACTTTATGGACACTGGCTTACCATCAATCATCGAGAAAGTTTTGGATTGCACGCATCAAATGGAATCTTGTTCAATCACGAATCCCCCATNAGAGGNATAGAATTCGTAACNCGCAAAGTGACCGATGGTGCAGTGAAAATAAANCTNGGCCTAGAGAAAGAATTACGACTCGGNAATATTGATGCNGTCAGAGACTGGGGCTTTGCTGGCGACTATGTAGAAGCAATGTGGCTAATGTTNCAACAAGAAAAACCGGATGATTATGTGATTGCTACTGGACGCAAAACAACGATTAGAGACATGTGTCAACTTGCGTTCGAGCATGTGGGTCTCAATCATAAGGACTATATCACGGTTGACAAAAGCCTATACCGCCCAGCGGAAGTTGAGGTGTTGCTCGGAGATGCCACCAAAGCAAAGGAAGTACTAGGCTGGCAAGCAAAAACAAGCTTAGAGGACCTCATAGGTATGATGGTTAGTGCGGATTTAACTCGTCTTGCCGTATAACTTATTATTATCAATAGGAGGTAACACTAACCTCGTGCTTCACCTCTGTTTTTTCCTTCATTTTTTGAACAATCCCAACGCCCTTATTTCTTAGTGGCAATTCAATCCAGCGGTAATTCAACTCACACAAACACAACAACAGAGAAAACGTAAATATAAAATAAATCGCCATATTAAAACCTAACTCATTAGGGGTACCCAGCTGAAGTCTATGCCAACATTCCCGAGCGATATAAAATGATGGGATGTGTATCAAATACAAGCCATAAGATCTACTACCTATCCAAATCAAACCCTTTTTTATGATACCGGATAATTGCAAGTAACCTTTATTATAAGACGCAAGCAACACAATCAATGCAGATAATAAAGACACAATACTATTTGAATAAGGGATACCACTAAACTCCCTAGACGTCACTGTTGTCAATGCCAGAAATAGTAAAAAAACAAAGGCACCACCTACAAGTCGATGCCGACTTAAGAACGCAGGCTCCCACGTGTAATAACTTTCTTTTTGAGACCATATTCCGATGAGCACCCCCATCAACAACCCATCGGTGCGCGTCACCATCATTAACAAATCTCTTTGGGCCCCCAGTTGCCAAAGGATAATAGGGATTAATATAANNGCCNCCTTTTTCCCAAACATCATTAATACTAGTGGCAGANCAAAATAAAACTGTTCTTCTAGAGANAAACTCCAATATACAAAACTCGCTCCGTAAGGGGCGACACCAAAAGTATTTGCAAACCTGACATTAGCAAAATTTAAAGCGCCGGCAAGGGTCGCCCTCAGATTAGCTTCTACAGATCCAAAAACTTCAGATTCATTAAAGAAAATTGACATCAACAATATCAATAGCAGCCATAACCAGGCTGAGGGAAGCAGCCGCCACCCTCTTCGAATCCAAAAGATAACGGCATTTCTAAATAATACTTTTCTATCACGTGTTTGGGTGAATTGTCGATAGATACTACGAGATATGACGAAACCCGATACGGCGAAGAACAAGTCAACACCGACACCACCGGAAAAATATCGGAAAAAATCATGCCATAAGGGGAGGTCCTTAGCCGTTAAACTTCCATTCATGTGGTGTAAAACAACGAAGATAATACCAAATGCTCGCAGTATTTCGATATCTTCAATTTTTTTTACCATGGCAGACTAACCGTCAATAAGGTTTTCTTGCGATAATTGCCTGGCTCTTAGGCATAAAATCATCCAGAGTTTTCTTGATCCTCGCACCATCATCCGTAGACAATAACGCCCCCCAAGTTGCGCTCCAACTTTCAAGCAACGGATGCCAAGGTGGATTCAAATCTTGCTTACACGCCCAAAAGAACATCCACCACATGGACCAATAGAACCCATAGGACTTCTTAGTTTCTATAACTAAACCTGCATCCTCGATCCATTGTGCAAATTGATCACGTTGGATAATACGCACATGATTCGGCTTCATAAAATAGGAGTCTGGCGCCAAGAACTTCTGCAACGTTTCAGCTACCGGATCAGGTACGGTAATCAAATAGAGGGAGCCTGGTTTACCAACCCGCACCAGCTCCGCTAAAAAGAGAGCTGGGTCATCCACATGCTCCAACACCTCCATTGCGATAACTTTGGTAGCAGTGCCATCGGCAAGCGGTATCGGGTTTGAGTCGGTCACCAACGGCGTCACCGCTTTAGCGGGTGTTTGGGCCAAGCGCTCCGCCATCGCATTTACTTTTTCTTCATCTATATCCGCGAAAATGACTTCCGCTTTTTGATTAGCGCAAAATTCTAGAAACGGACTATCACCACACCCAATATCCAGTACGATATCATCCGCATCGATTTTAAAGCCCTCGATCAACTCACCTGTTTCATGCTTAAACCACCCACTTAAACTCGCATCCACCAAGGGCGGCGGATGTTTTGGCGGGCTATTTAAAGCATCAAGCCTTGATTGCAACGCCACGGTATTACTTTCAGCCTCATCGGCACGCCGCTCTGCAACTTCCGCTCGACTCAAGGCCACCGCCAGAGCATTCTCTCCCAAGTTCAGTTTCGTGTAATTGAGGAATGTTTTTATCTTTTCGGCCACAATACTCATGTAGTCATGCCCCAACCATTCGTCGAATTTTACCTTTCACTCTAAATAAATTGGCATCCCAAAAACCGGGAAGACTAGCGTTCATTTGCGCCCGCGTTTTTCTATGTAATTTGATAAATTTCCGCATTCTTTTTGTCGCCACAGCTTGAGAGCAATGAGATTTTAAATTGCTATTAGCGCAGCGGGACATTTCCTTGTATCGCTCGCCTTCTTCTTGAG
This sequence comes from Pseudomonadales bacterium, assembly GCA_016765265.1. Lineage (GTDB taxonomy): Bacteria > Pseudomonadota > Gammaproteobacteria > Pseudomonadales > DC-out160 > DC-out160. The sequence continues at coordinate 3,978 of JAESQG010000141.1, forward strand.
CCACACGATAGCTCTCCAAATAAGCATCTCTAAGTGACTCCCAATCAACCTTGTACCGAAAGGTGCGGAAGACCGCTCTCGGATCGTGCGGCCAATGAGTCCATTCAGCGCTGGATCTAACCACGAAAGCGGATCGTTCATCAATATAGTCTGCCATTGCAGTGTGATTTGGCGCCACAGCAGGTTTACCTGCTGACATAAATTCCATTAAAGGCAGACACTGACCTTCGCCGTAGGCGCTGTTAACAATATAGGTGGTCCTCTCAACCAACCTGGCATACTCCTCAGCCTGTAAGAATCCATGTATCGCAATCACTCGACACTTAAAAGGAGTCAGTTTCAGCAACTCTCGATATAACATAGGACCAATGCCACTAAAATCGTTATAGGTCAGCTTTATAACCAACGTGGCATCTTCACAATCGCGAAACGCCCAACAAAATGCCCACAACAAATCAGTCCAGTTTTTTCGTCCATCATAAGGATTGAATATCGAGGTATAAACCACACCCTCCAATACCACAGGTCCTGTTTGCTTACTTTCCTGCTGTAGGGCTTCTATAACGCTATAGTCATCAGACCGATAATGAGAAAAGCCAATTACCGAAGTATCAAATACATGCTCCCGACTGGCGCACAGCTCAAATTGACCCAACTGAGGTCCACCGTCTGATGGATGATAAAAGTGATTAAATTGATCCCACACAGGCGAAGGAATAGAGATAACCGGAAAATCATCTCTGATGGCACGCTTAACCGCAGCCACAGAAAACGCCGAATGGGTTATAGCCCACCCCTGTTGACCCAGCACATTACGCCAATCATGCTTTAAATCACCCTTCCAGCTTTCAGTAGGAATGGTGCTATATTCCCAGGCAAAAACAGGTATTGTAGGACACTTAAAATCCGTCCTCGTCTTATGCGGTGGAGTAAAACTAAGAAAGACACAGTACACACCCTTCGCCACACAAATATCGTATATCGCATCCACTTCAGGATCGGGAGTCACGGTAATCACCACCTCACCCATTTTCTCCAATATTTTTTGATATTGCTTTAGAACAAAATAATAACTGTACTCCGGCATGCCAAGCTCTTGCCCGATGGAGTCATCATTAGCGAAGGAATAAAGAATAAACATCATGTACCTAATCCTCTCATTTCAAATCCTCCCTGCATTTACGCTAACTCAGACAACAAAGTCGTGTCATCTTGGGTAGCATCTAATGCTACTCCGAGAACATCAGCTAACTTTTTCTTAACCACCTCGATGGAGCAAAATGCCTGTAGCTGACGATAAACTCTCTCACTCGCGGCATCATATTCAGCCGTATCATTCGTTATCTGCTGATAACTGTTTTTATAAGCATCCACGATCGACTCCCAATCTATGCGATATTTTAACGCGCGAAATACNTGTCTCGGATNGTGGGGCCATATACTCGGCTCCAAGCTAGACCTAACAACAAAATTATCCTCCGCAGAAACAAAGTCCAACATGGCTGTATTGCGCGGTGCAATTGCCAGTTTACCTGCGGACATAAACTCCATCAGCGGCAAACATAACCCTTCCCCACTGGAAGCATTAACGTAAAAACTAGTGACTGCTACTAGCTTCTCATAATCACCCTGATCAAAAAAACCTTGCACCGCCACGATCCGGCATGCAAAGGGTGCCAATCGTTGTAAGAGGTAATGAAACTGCCCCATAATAGACGATACATCATGGTGCGTGACTTTTAGAACAAGCGTCACATCAGGGTTATCACCGAAGACATAACAAAAGCCCGTTACTATTTGCTCCCAATTTTTCCGGCTATCTGCTGGATTAAAAACAGTGGTATAAACAATACCTGAAAGATTGAGTTCGGCAATGGGATTGAGATCACGGTCAATTTTCTGCTGGGGCATAGCGCCTTGAGAGCGGCAAATAGACAATGAAAGCAAACCCACGCCCATGGTTCGGGGGTCATTAAACGCTTCAGTGCTACTTAGGTCTAACCCAACAAATTTAATGAGATTGGCAGAACGAGTTAAAGAAAAGTCTAAGGTGACTTCACTCTTTATATCACCTAACACCAAAGGAATAGATTGATCACCAATAACAACCCGTATCTCCCTGCCAATATTGCAACCGAAACCGACGATTTCCAGCGTTAAACTAAACCCTCCCAATAACGCATAAGGAATCAATATCCATGGTTCGATATTACGGGACCAGGTACCCCATACCTCAGAATTGTAGAAACCGCCCAGATAGGCACTAGCAGGATCACTGAGGGTAAAGCCCAACTCAATCGCCTCACTATCCCATTCTTTCACTTTAAAATTCTTCCAGCTATCCTCCAACTCAAAGGTATCGATACCGATGTTATAAGTTCTACTGTCTAAAACATTGCCGTCAATTCGCAAACACACTTCTTTAGATAGTGCAGCGCAATAAGACTTATTATATAAGGCTTGAAATTGATCCCATATGGGTACTGGAACAGCAGCAACATTATACTCCTCCCCCATTGCTTTCTTCACCACATCTGCTGAATGAGTTGATAACGGAACGGTACATTGATGCTTGCCAAATACGTAGCGCCAATCTTCCCTGGGATCATCGCCCCACACTTCATTAGGAATCTGATCAAATTCCCAAGCGAAAACACAGACCGTAGGACAATCCAAATCCACTGGTGCTCTATCAGGAGGAGACATGGAAAGCAGTACGCAGTACTCTCCTGCCAACTGGCAGCGCTGATAAATAGCATCCGCCTCGGCAATATTCTCAATGTCGTATACTCGTCCCATGGTCTTGAGCACCCGAGCAAACCCTGCCTTCACAAAATAGTAGCTATATTGAGGCAGCCCCATCTTTTGACCAACATTGCTCTCTAGGACTTCAGAGTGGATAATAAAATGATACATATTGTCGTTATCACTCTCAAGTAGACTAACAAGTTGCCGATTCAGAGGTGCGATTGAATGTGTCTGGTGGGGCCTTCTCAAATAACTTCCCCCAAAAATCCGCTGGTTTTTGGTAGTACTCCAGAAATTGGTAAGTATCCGCGCTAACCCTAGTTTGAAAAACCTCATTAGCNCGNTCATCCCACAAAATAGGCTTTTTAAATTTTCGCCTAAGCCCGATGCGCCCTATTATTTTATTTTCCTTTTTAGGCGGAACCATTTCCACTAAAGGCCGAGACATCCTATTGGCACGCAAGAAACGCAAGAAGCTCGTATCATACATCTTGGCATTACCTTCATTCAGCCTCATATCAAAGTCTTTTACCTTGATCTTTGGATCTACATCAAGAAACTCAAAGCACCGTGCAAGCTCGATTTCAGGTTGCCGGTCTAAATCCTCTTGAAAAAGCACATGAATTTGTTCTTCAGGGAAAAACTCTTTGTAATTGTTAATTCGGGACCAGTAACAAGTATCTTCAACGATGTCAGTAAATTCATCCATCAATGTACCCAAGCCAAAGGGAACGTTGAATCCAAACACAGGTCCGCTATTATGAAACTCTCTATAACTGGACTCGATACGCGAAACGGGATCTCGAGCAATAAATATCAATTTAATCCCTGGGTAGGCCTCCAAAATGCTACGCCGCGATACTTTTTCATCTCTAACATTCGAGTAAAACGTACTCCCCTCGCCGTAAACTGTCGCGCCCGCCTCAAAGTCAAACAAGCTTTCAAACCACTCCTGGTCTTCCCTATAGTTTACCCGAGAGAAGAAACAAGGCTCCTTATTTTTTGATATCTGGATATCTGGATGTTCATCTAGTAGCGCACACAAGGATGTTGTCCCACACTTACTAAACCCAGGAATAATAAATCTCAAATCCATCATTAAAACCTACCCCAAACGCACACTTTTGCTAACTGAGAGATCATCAACTTGCTTCCTTTCTGGTGGCATTATTGTAGCCAAGAGCTGCTCCGCCGACTCTTTCCAGGAAATCCACTTCCAGCCTTCTAGATGCACTTTCGCCGGAAACGGCCCTCCTCCCTCAACTGTCTCAATCAATGCTATCAAACTAGCAGGATTTGACAGGTCAAAGTATGCCGCATATTCCTCACATATCTCTCTAAAACAGGGATATCGCTGGCCATAACCGGCGCACCCCACTGCATGGCCTCGACTAGAGGCAAGCCAAAGCCTTCCACAAAGGAAGGAAATATCAGCGCTCTTGCATGCTTGTAACAATACGCAAGATTGGTATCACCTAAATCATTAAACATATACAAGCGATCATTTAAATACTCGTGATGTTCCACACGATCGATCAAGTCCTGGCATTTCCACCCCACACCACCAACAAAACACAACCGAAATTTTTCACCTTTTGCCCAAAGCTCGTCAAATACATCCAAAAGATGATGGTGGTTTTTCCGTGGTTCGATAGTACCCACCATCAAATAGACGGATTCATCAACCGAATAAAGGGATAATACTTTGCTAGAAATTTCATTTTCTTCATTCGCACCACTTAGCTCACATCCTAAATAGAAATAGTCAAAAAACAGCTTATCTACTCCGGCCTTGCCCATGCTCACTTCAAGAGTGCCCTTTAACTCATCCCTGATAGTTTCCGAGATCGCCACAAAGCCATCGGCAATACCCTGCACCCAAGCAAACCATGCCTTGTACGTTCTCACCAAATTTGCATCACAAAACTGCGGATGAGTGATGGGAATCAGATCATAAAAAACCGATACAATACTGATGCCCTCCTGCTTAAGCCTTTCCACTATTGGCGCGCCATCACCGTTCCAAGAGGAATCGAGCAGCAGCAAGGTATCATCGCTATTGACGGTAAACTCAAGAGCACGCTCATTACTCACGATGTAATAGGACAACAGCATCAAGATCGCCTTCGGCACCATGTACCACAAGCCAGCCACCGTGACCCCTTTCAGTAACAGTTTTTGTAAAACCGGCCAGCGTGAAAGCTGCCAACGACGCTCAAGCCCTAAATGCATTGCCCAGTATCGCCTTTTTCCTTTTTCCAAACGCTCTCGACATAAAGGAATAAGGTCCATTTTTTCTGGCGGTTCTATATGAATCACTTCATAGACTTTATTATTCTTCAAAATGACAGGAATACAATCAATCTCAGACTCCACGTCTTTCAATTGGCTTATTATATTTTTCACCACCCGCTGTATGCCTGTATTCATAAAGGGATTATCAAATACATGGGTGCACTCAACCAGAATCCTCATCACTATTACTCACACACTGCTTGTATTTGTTGATGCCGGGTTACATCTACTTGCGCATTAAGCCATGCGCTGCCAATGAAATCCTCCTTTCTAGAATTAACCACATGTATCATCAAACCTCTATCTCTCCATTCGTAATTTCTATCCAAATGCGAATCAGAACGCGATAAAGAAAATGAAATGGAGTAGCTACCCTTACCTATATTCATTCCGAAACTAAAAAAGTACTCAATTTCCTCTCCCACCTCTAGATCGTACATGGGTTGGTTTTTCCTGTGAGTATTAATGCCATAGATCGGTTGGCCCAATTTATCCTTAATCATAAACCCGACAATCA
>JAESQG010000142.1 GCA_016765265.1 Pseudomonadales bacterium
GCCGATAAAGTTTCAGCTGCGACAGTGGCTCCTTTGGCAATAGTCTCTGCCCCAGATGTAGCCATCGGATCAATAGTGTAATCGCCTAGTTTTCCGATTGCTGCTACATCCGTAATGTCAGCAATATTTCCGATCTCCGTTCCGATAAGATCCCCTACAACCGCCTCAGAAATGGTCCCGGCGGCGATATCGGTTCCCGTCACAAAACCAGTTCCACCCACAAGGTCAGTTCCAGTCACAAAATCAGCCATGTCGGATTCGCTTAGAAGGGAATTGATATCATCTGCGCCATAGCCAAGATCCATGGCAGCCCCTAGCTTCAAAGGCTCACCGCTATCAATGGGATTGGGTTCATCGACCCCAGTGCTTTTGTTTTCTTCCGTGTTTGCTTTTGAGTTTGCTTGTGAGTTTTCTTGTGAGTTTGCTTGTGCGTGCGCCTGACCATGAGCATTAGCCGATTCAGCTGACGGCGGCACAGAATGCCCACCACCGGCTTGATCTTGCCGCACAAGGGCGTCTTTCCGAACTTGATCATCCTGCCTGCCCACCGATAGTTTATTCGATTCGGCAGGGGGTTTTCTTTTCTCTATTTGCGTAAACTGCTTATCGAATTCACGCTGAAACCCCTTATCCATCCTATTGTTTAGACTAAAGTTATTGCCCCCAGCATTGGCCTTTAACAGGTCTAACTCTGGCAGAATCACTTTACTTATTAATACACGTTCCATAAGCGTACTTCCCACATAGTCCGATCAAAATCATAGTCGGATCAATTTATTTGACTTACCTAAGGAAATAGCAAGGAACCTGCCAATGGGAAGGTTATTCGACGATTATTCGACGATTATCCGAAATGACCCCGTGAGAGGTACAGAAGTGAAAGGGGGGGTATACGAGTGTTACAACATTTTCTCCATCATGACTTTAACTTCCTGATACTCACTGACGATGAGATCCATGAGAGGTCCCGCTTCATCCACTCCGCCATCTCTACCAATATCTTCAACCTGGCGACACAAATCCTCTAAAGTAGGCGCGCCGATATTGCCACAACTTCCTTTAAAACTGTGAGCTGCCTTTCTAAGCGCATCAGCATCATGCGTTTCTAACGCTTCCTTAAGTGACTCTAGTCGCACAACAGAATCATCAAGATAGGTAGCGATTAAGGTACCAAACTCGTCCTCCATCACCTCTCTTAATTCTTGTAACGCGTCCATATCGAGATGCACAGCCATCAGTCAACCTCCTACGATTTATCTAAGAGTAATTCATCTAAGAGTAATTTATCTAATACAAATCTTCTAAGAACGAATCATCTTAGAACAATTCATATTGTATTACCTCTACTAATAAGATCCGTAAACTTACCCTACTCTTTAACTCTAGCTGAGAGGTTGCCATACTCGCCAATGGATTAGCTAAACATCATGAGTATATAAGAAAATTTTCTTGTAACGATAGTCAACCAATATTTCAGTAATAAAAGGATTCCAAACTAATTACGATTTATCTATTGATAATAACAGTGATAATAACCCAGGCATCCAGGATGAGGCCTTATTCGCGAAATCTCCAAGCAAATACGGCTTCAACTATATTACCGACACCATGATAATCAAAGGATCGGCACATAGAACGTATAAGCGGGATGCCTCGTCCACTATAGCCCTGCGTTTTAGGCTGTTTTTCTGATAAGGCAAAGTGATCAAACCCGGTACCACTATCTTCTATACGGATAGCAAGCACACCGCCAGTTTCTTCCGGCTTGTGGGTCAGAGAAATACAGATTTTACCTGTCGTCAGCATCGCCAATTTTTCACTGCGCTCACGATAGTAGTCAGAAAAGCCAAGAGGTGACTCCTTTAAATCTGAACTAATTCCCATTAGCCCGTGCTCAAGGGCGTTGGAATATAGCTCGGACAATATAGTATATAGTTTTCCACTGTGAGGCCTTAGACCAGGGACCTCCATCAAAATATGGGTCAAAAGAGGAAGGGGGTTGAAACTTCTGAGAGAGTCCGGTAGCAGCTCATAGGTCAACTTCCAGTCCTGAGGCCCTCCCATATAAATCTCATTATCCTGATCCGGAGCCAGCTCGTACATATCCTCCATCTCTTCTGCAGCCACCATGGTCACTTCCACCAGGGTATGATCATCTACCTGATCCGTGCCCCCAGTAAACCAATGCACTCCCTTTAAGATCTCTTCAAACAAAATATTAGGATTTTTATTGTCTTCAAAGACCTGCTTCAATGCAAAGGTACCAAACATTTCATCATCCGCATTGACCTCTTCGTGAATACCGTCAGACCAAAGATAAATCCTGTCACCCGGCACTAACTCATATACTTCGGTATCGGTATTAAATTTATCATCGCCTAACACACCCATCGGTAAGTTACTCGACCTGATTTCCTCAACCTGTAAGCTCTTAGCGCGATACAAATAAATATCCGGCAATCCGCCGACCCAAATCTCCATTAACCCTTTACGAAAACTCATGTCGATCATACTGGCACAACAAAAAACGCCGACAGGCAAAATAGATTTTAGCTTTTTATTGATCTCCCGCAGGATTTCCTGCATCGAGAAACCTTTTTGTATCATCCCGTAAAATATTTCCGAGGCTGGCATAGCACCAATGGCAGCAGGTAATCCGTGGCCTGTAAAATCGCCCAATAGCACCACCATCCCTCCAGAAGGCCTGCGGGCAGCCAAGGCTAAATCACCATTAAAGACAGCCATGGGCGATAGCAGATGTTTTATGTTTTTTGCATCAATACAGCCTGGGTGAGCAATATTATCAAATACCGCTTTCGCCACCTCTTGCTCATGNAACAAATGATCGTGATGACTGGTGATCTCATCTCTTTGGGCCTGCACAGTAGCATGCAACCTACGCATGCGATTGAATGCCTGAATTTTTGCTTGGAGAATAATGCGGTTATAGGGTTTGTTGAGAAAATCAGAACCGCCCGCTGCCAGACAATCCGCAAGAGANGCGGCATCTTTCAATGAGGTCAAAAAGATAATGGGGACAAGGTCCTCGCCCGCCAATTTTTTTATAATTCTAGCGGCTTCAAAACCATCCATAACCGGCATGAGCGCGTCGAGCAAAACAATATCGGGTCGTTCTTCTTCAAACAACCTAACCGCTTCCGCCCCATCCGCAGCAGCAAAAACCGTATGGCCTTGTTTCTTTACTATGGTTTGCAGAATCAGCCGATCAGATTCATTATCATCTGCAATGAGAATCCTGAGATCTTCATGCTCAATGTAATCGGACGCTATATTACCCTTCTTCACAGTACATCCCTGTCTCAGCCGGCAGCTCACCAATACCCAAGAACCTGCCTCTTATACTAAGAACAGCCTATTCGTATTCTGCTACGCCACCGTTGTNGTGAAGATCTATTTAATCGTAAATAGCTGTTCGAAGTTTGAGATTGTTAGAATTTTCTTAACATCTGGATTGCAATTGATAATCTGAATGTCAGAATTGTCACCGCCCGCATGATCCCTGAGTAGCAACAACATTCCCAACGCAGAACTATCCAAATAAGTCGTTTCGCGCATATCCACTATATAGTGAGTAGGGTCATCGTTGGCCTTTTCATAGGCGTCTCGAAATTCCTGGTGAGCGCTAAAATCAAACCGCCCTTGAATCTTAATGGTAAGCTCTTTACCGTCTGCAGATTCAGTAGCCCAAATAGCCATATCTATACCTCTACCCTGTTTTAAGTTCACGGCACAATCTACGGTTCATAACCCCACTGAAACTCTATTCTAGTTGGGTTTACAATAGTTGTGCCTAATCCTAGTCAAACTTGTCCGTTTTAAAATGTCTTGCAAACGTTCAACAAAACGCTCTTCTAATATTTAGAATAGACTAATTTCACCTTTTTCAATGCCAGAAATGATAATTTTGTAGTGAATTTTTGAACGTTCTAAAGACTTTAAGTTAGCCAGCATCCGAGTCAAATCCAGTTTATCCCCTTCACCGAGAATATCTTTATACAAAAGCACCTGAAGCTTCTCATGTAGCAGCGCTAATGTTTCCTTTATCTCAGTTATCACCAGCCGAGATCGNTGAACAAGGCGTTTGGTGATGGCATTTTGTGCGAGATTCACACTAACCACACCCCCCGACTGATCGTTTTGCNCCCACTCATCGGCACTGCACTCGATTTCCGTCGCCAATAATTCACCAAGCGCAACTAATTTGCCTTGAAGCTTATCCATCTTTCCTTTGGTATTAACCGCCATCGCTAAATCATTGGCGGCGATATTACTCACCAAATCCCTGGCTTGACCCACGGTATTTTTTGCTGTGTCCACTTCCGTACGAATATCCTGACTAAATTCTTCAGACTGTTTTGAGAGCTTACTCACCTCTTGCGCTACAAAAGAGAAGCCTCGCCCACCATCGCCTGATCTAGCTGACTCAATGGCGGCATTCAGCGCTAATAAACTGGTCTGATCTGCGATTGCCCTAACATCAGCAACCACATCAAAAATTCCGTCCATTTGGTTAATCATAGCGTCAATCTTTTTTATAGTATCTGCACTTTGCTGAGAGACAGAAATAATCAAATTAATGTAGTAGGTCAGAATGCTATTAATTTCACCCATAAACTTATCTGTAGAAATGATGGTGGGCTTATCGCGGTTGCGCCTTTCACCAATCGGTTTTAACTTTTCGGTGGATTTGCCTAACTGTTCAATCAAGGATTGGTGACGATAGGTTTCATTGTTTACCGTATCAAAATTGCCTTCAAGATCATTAAGTGAATGCTCAATGACTTCTTTCATCTTTGTTAAACTATGAGTCAAGGCAGAATCGGAGGTATACATTCCCTGCTCCCCCTCAGAGTTAACAGGTCCTAAATCCAGATTAGATTCGCCAATCTTGCGTTTTTTTGTAGGGAAGGAGGTTGTAGCGAAGGAGGTTACAGTCAAAGGGTTCCCCGCTGAGTTACCTGTAATGGGCTTGCTTGTGTCGGATTGACTTGTATTGGAATGACTTATGTCGGATTGACTTGAATTTGAATTAGCTGAACTTGAATAATATTTCAACCAATAACGGAATACACCTAAGCTTATTATAAGCCCCAAAATGAGCCCTATGATAAGTAAAACATAGTGAGCAACTGGTGCAGGCATACTTTCCCTATATCTGACTGATGCGACTAACTCTTTTTATTGGTGTCTTTTAATATTNTAGCTGATATTTGATCTAATGGCNNCATCACGCAATACGCGTTCAACGCCGCCGCCGCTCCGGGCATACCCCAAACCACACTGGTCCTTTCATCTTGTATTATGGTGTTACAACCTTTTTCTTTTAAGGTTAAAAGCCCCTGCGCTCCATCCTTTCCCATACCGGTTAGAACAACACCGGTAGCGTTTTTCCCCACTACATCTGCTACCGACTGAAACATGACATCGACAGATGGTCGATGTCGGTTAACCACCTCGCCTTTATGTAGAGAACAATAATAGGAGGTACCTTTTTTGACAATCACAAGATGGTCATCACCCGGTGCTATATACACATTCCCTATCTCTATTTTCTGTCCGTCTTTTGCCTCATGTACTGTCATAGCACAAAGTGAATCCATACGTTTAGCATAGGAGCCACTAAATGCAGCAGGAATATGTTGGGTGACAATTGTAGCCGGACAATTAGCCGGCCATCCTAACAACACATCTTTAATGGCTTCCGTTCCACCCGTAGACGCACCTATAGCAACAATATGGTTTACTTTTGGTTGATAATTCCAACTAGAGGCTGCAGGTTTACTTTTTTCACTTCGGCGAATAACGTTTTCCTCTACAGCTCCGATATTCGCGCTGGCAGCGGTACGGATTTTAGTTAATATCTCCTCTTGATACTCAACTAATCCTTTACCAAAATCTTTATTGGGTTTGGCTACATAATCTATAGCTCCAAGTGACAAAGCTTCTATCGTCACTTGCGCACCTTTCTCCGTCAATGTCGAAATCATAACCACTGGCATCGGCCGTAAACGCATGAGATTTTTGAGAAACGAAATACCATCCATTCTAGGCATTTCAATATCTAGCGTTATCACATCTGGNTTAAGTGTTTTAATTTTGTCGCGNGCATAAATGGGATCTCGAGCTGTCCCTACTACTTCCATATCGGTAGTCCCNTTAATNATTTCAGACAATATCTTGCAAATCACTGCTGAATCGTCAACTACTAGGACTCTAGTCTTCGCCATAATGAAGTTTACACTCAATTGATATACAATTTAAAAAATCTCAATTTCGCCTTTCCGAGGCTTACCTGCGATCTGTTTGGCATATTGCGTTTCACGTTCAATAACTTTATCGTTTGCTGTGCTTTTTAATTTACGAATCTTCACTGAACCCGTATCTGGAAAGTACAATACCTTTCTCGGATAGGTCCCGCCTAAATCTTCAGACGTTATTTTTAAACCTTCCTGCTTGACGTAGTGCCTAACAAAATCCACATTGCCCGCTCCTACATCCATATTTTTCATCCCTTTTAGAACCCGACTACCGCCAAACAGTTTTACTTCTAGACGTGCTCGGCGCCCGCCTAATTTTAAAACCTCATTGATCAAATACTCCATAGCCCAATTACCATACCGAGCCGACTCATTGTTTATCCCCTGACCGTCTCCGAAGTTTCCATTGTGTTGCGGTAGCATGAAATGATTCATGCCACCAACCCCAATGCTAGGGTCACGAATACAGGCAGACACGCAAGAACCAAGCACAGTCACTATCATCTCGCCTTCTTTGCTCACATAAAACTCACCAGGCAATATCTTAGCAGCATACACATTCTGCCGCTTATCCCAATAGCGATTAATATGCCCAAACCCAGAAACTGCCGGAGGCTGCGGCATACTCGGTGCGCTTTTCAATTCGCTGCTCATTCTTGAGTGTGACGCATCTAGCATTGCTTTAACCTGATTCCGTATTCTTGGTTTGCATTATTTGATTGCTACAGTCTCTAATCCTTTTTCCTATACACTGTTCGACCCAAAGTTTCAAATCGCTCGGTCACTCTATTTAAACTCTCTGAATGCCCAATAAAGAGAAAGCCATTGGGATTTAGTATATCAGCAAACCGATCAAACAAAACTCGCTGAGTGTCCTTACTAAAATAGATCACCACATTTCTACAAAATATCACATCGAACTTACCCTTCATTGGCCATTGTTGTAATAAATTGAGTTTTCTAAATAAAATCATGTTTTGCAGAGATGGCTCCACGGTTAGGAGCTGGGACTCACGACCGTTTTCGTCTTTATTTATTGAATGTGAAAACCATTTTTTTTGTACTCCCTTATCCATCCCTTCAAATCGTTCTTTCTTATACTGTCCCGCCTTTCCGTGAGCAACAACATTAGTATCCAAATCAGTTGCTAATATTTTTACGTCCCAGCCTGCTGGCCAACCCGCTTCCTTCAAGGTTATTGCGAGAGAATAGGGCTCCTCACCGGTAGAACAGCCCGCTGACCAAATCCTAAGTTTTTTATTGTTAAGCTTATTGCTTTTTATTTTAGGAATAACCGTATCTTTTAAATATTCGAAATGATGCGGTTCTCTAAAAAAGTAAGTGAGGTTAGTGGTAATGGCATTGGTAAAATCCATTAACTCTGCGTTTAAGTTCTTTTGTAAATACGTGCAATATTCAGTAAAGTTGGCAAGATTAAGAGCTCTGACTCGTCGTACTATGCGACCATAAATCATTTCCTGCTTATGATGACTTAAGGAAATCCCGGTCTCCGCTAGGGCGACTTCTTGGATGACTTTAAAATCTTTACTGAGCATGGGGAATTCACGCTGACTAAAATCAGTGCTCGTTCGATCCCCAGCGACACTATTGTCTTTTTTTATGCTCGCCGCAATAGGCATTCTAAACGCTCTCTACTGTGGGCATTTCTGGCATATCATCTATTGCTAACAATTCGTTAATATCTAACAAAATCACCATTTTATCTTCAATGGTCGCTAGACCTTTCAAAAAACGAGTAGCCACTTTCTCACCCAAATCAGGCGCATCTTTCATCATACTCTGACTCAAGCTATACACATCCGACACGGCATCCACCACTATTCCCATGACTCGTTCTTTATTATCTTTATTATCTTTGCTAACTTTTAACACAATGACCACCGTAAGTGGTCCATATTCAGTAGATGCGATACCAAATCGTTGGCGTAAATCTATGATGGGAACAATAACACCGCGTAAGTTAATAACCCCCTTGACGTGTGTGGGTGCGTTGGGAATGGGTGTCGCAATCTCCCAGCCACGAATCTCCTGCACACTGAGGATGTCAACTCCATATTCTTCATCGGCCATGATAAAGGTAAGAAACTGTTCGGTGTCATCACTACCATCATTACCAATCATCATGGAATGATCCGTGGGTTCTACTGTTTTTAGCTCATCACTTCCCATCTGTTGTACTCCGACACACCCTGTTTCCCCGTTAAACCTTGCTCAAACTCAGGCCGCTCTATTTTTGTCAGGAAAATCTAATAATTTTTCTCTTTCACTCGCTTGTGTTCCTGCCATTTGCACGATTCCTACCATATCAACCTAAATTCAGCAGTTAAGAAATTGATGTACAATGCAAGCTCTTTAAAATCAGGGGTCTGCGATGGTTCTTCCACCAAACACAACTCACCCAGAGGGT
>JAESQG010000143.1 GCA_016765265.1 Pseudomonadales bacterium
GGATGGTCACTGAGCCTTATCCCGAGGTGGCCCTACCTTCGGTGACCTACCGCAAATCCATGAGCCTGCATATTAACGGTGAGCAGCTACAGTTGTTACATTTACCCTCTGGTCATACTGATGGGGATTCCATTGTGCATTTTAAACAGGCCAATGTGTTTCATCTAGGCGATCATTTCTTTAATGGGTTCTACCCCTTTGTGGATGTAGAAAATGGCGGCAATGTTTCTATGATGGCAAAAAACTTGAAGGATATATTACCTCTGGTTGATGAACAAAGTGTCATTATCCCTGGCCACGGACCCTTGGCCAACAAGTCGGATTTAATGGCCTTTATCGAGATGCTGTTGGGCACCACGGCTGAGGTGCAAGCGATGAAAGATAAGGGTCTATCCTTAACAGCTATTCAAGAAAAAGGCTTGTCCAGTCGCTGGGATCGTTGGGCAAAAGGCATGTTCAATAATAAGGCATGGATAGGAATAATATATTCATCCCTTAAATAATAACGTCGATATTTTTTGGTTCTGTGGACGGGTTTTCAATGGTGGGGGCGGTGACGGATAACGACGCAGCTTGATTGTGGCTATCAATTGATTCCATTGTTAGTCTTCCATCACTGCTGGTGTCAGACCCGTCCATTTTCGCTCTAAAGTTTTCCAGGCCTTTGAAAACGAGATCGTAAGTTGTATCGATGTTTTCAGCTATGCTACCTTCCAATACGCCGAGACCATCTAGGATTGTTCTTGATTCTGCAAAACCTTGGTTAATGCCGCTACTGATGGTTTCCATAAACCCTTGGAGTAGCTGTTTTTCATCCTCGCCAATATGTTGTTCTTTATAGGCCGCGTAGAAGGAGGTGGCGATGTTGACGATACGTTCCGCAGTTGCTTCAGGGGACACATCGATGCCTTGTTCCAATCCCTTCTGAATTGCGTTGTCGCCTAGATGAGGCTTCAGCACTTGATTTATGCCTTCTATGGCTGCTTTGTAGAGCAGACTCATTGAGTCACGACTAGCCCCAATTTCCACAGGATCAGATAGGTTTTTGATGATCTCTCTGTCTTTATTAAAGGCCTCTTTTTCCTCTTCTATTGTTCTTGCTGGATCGCTTGGTGCAGCTGAGGCAGGCACTGGTGCCGCTGGAGTTTCGTTAACGTTAACGTTTGTATTGTTTGAAATCTGCATTTTCTTTCACCCACCTATCTCGTTTGGCTTTAGCTCATTTAGTCAAGATAGCTGTATTGACTAATTCAGCTATCTTGACTAAATGATCATTGTTTATCCTCCTTGAGTCTTGCGCCCATTAACCTATAGCGGCAGTTTGCTACCTAAGTTTAGCCGTGTTTCATCGAAAAGAGACCAAATGTTAAAAAAGATGGGGTGGATTGGCAGTCTTTTAGGCAAGATCCCTTTGCTTCAGGTAAAGTAGGCCCCGGTTTCGGGAGTAATAGCTAAATTGATGAGGTTGTTTCACTTCCATTAACCGGTAAATTACTGCGTTTGGTGACATAAGCTAGCGCTCAAAGATAAAGTGGGNGAAAACTCAATGAAAGATGTAGTTATTGTGGATAGCGTTCGAACCGGTTTGGCCAAGTCTTATCGCGGAAGTTTTAATATGACGCGGTCAGATGATATGGCGGCTCACTGTATTGATGCGTTGTTAGCAAGAAATTCTGCGCTAGACCCCAGTCTCGTTGAAGATGTGATCTTGGGATGCGGATTGCCCGAAGGCGCACAGGGCATGAATCTAGGACGTAATTCAGCAGTACTATCGAAATTGCCCATCGAAGTGCCGGGCATGGTTTTAAACCGTTATTGTTCGTCTGGTTTACAAAGTATCGCTATTGCTGCGACCCAAATCGCCAGTGGTTGCAGTGACGTTATCATGGCAGGTGGTGTTGAAAATATTACACTGACGCAAACGAAAATGAACACCGACGGGGTGATGAATAATAAAATTTTTCAGACCTTCCCCGGAATTTATATGGCCATGGGTCAAACGGCAGAAGTTGTTGCAAAAAGATATAGCGTGAGTCGTGAGTCCCAGGATGAGCTTTCATTGCTAAGCCAAACGAGAACTGCCGCCGCGCAAGAAGCGGGATTGTTCAAAGATGAAATTGTCCCCATGACCGTGACTTATTCAGTGAAGGATAAAGAGACTGGAAAAGTGACGGAGCATGAAGTGACAGTGGATAAGGATGAATGTAACCGTCCGGGGACTACCCTTGAGAGTCTTGCTAAATTGAAGCCGGTATTCGATGTTGNTGCGGGTTCTGTTACTGCGGGTAACTCTTCCCAATTATCAGATGGCGCTTCTGTTACATTGGTAATGAGTTTGGAAAAAGCGAAGGCATTAGGCTTGAAACCCCTTGCTTATTTCCGTGGCTTTGTTGCCGCCGGCTGCGAGCCTGATGAAATGGGGATCGGTCCTGTTTTTGCAGTGCCCAAATTGCTGAGCGCTAGAGGCATGAAAATCAGTGATGTTGATCTTATAGAATTGAATGAAGCATTTGCGTCACAGGCCGTTTATTGCCGAGATAAGCTGGCTATCGATAACGACAAGTATAACGTGAATGGTGGCGCTATTAGTATCGGTCATCCTTTTGGCATGAGTGGCTCTCGCATGGTGGGCCATCTTTCGCGTGAATTACAGCGTCAAAACAAACAATTTGGTTTGGTGACAATGTGTGTTGGCGGAGGAATGGGTGCTGCTGGTCTAATAGAGGCCTATGAAGGTTAATAGTAGTTAGGTCAGATAAAAACGGTAGCTGAGAATAGTCTCACTACCGTTTTTTTTATCCTGTGTTATCTAGAAAGGAGGTAATGATTAGGTCAAGAACCAGTCTAATGAAAGTTGAATTAGAACTAAAATGGCCTAATAGCAACCTAAATGCTGATATTCGTTACGCTCAGCAAATTTTGGCCTGGACGGTGCTTATTGATATCGGGAAATATACCAGTTAGAGTTCTTATACCTGAATTGAGCAATTCATTATTTTTATACGATGTTTAAAATCTCTAGCATTTTCAGGCTGGGTTTATAATAGATCGGACCCTAAAGCACTCAGGCAGACAAAGCTAGACTCGCGGGAGCATAACTATGTTGAGCNTCGCAAAAGTAGCATCAGTCGCAAATGTAGCGAAAATCGCGTATTCCCCTCCACCCGGTATCAGAGTTTTAGCGCGCCGGGTTAAACTAAAACACATTGATAAAAAACCCCGGTATTGGCATCACAACGANCCATTTATGAGNCAGTTGATGAATGCGGGNTCATTGTTTTTTCCTGAAGCNGANCGTTTTTTTATNCGCACAGTTAAAAAGTTTGAGCATGAAGTGACTAATGAACAATTAAAAAAGGAGATAAAAGAATTTATCGCGCAGGAAGCTATCCATGGAAATCAGCATAATAAATACAATGATGACCTTATTCACAATTTAGGTTATACCTTCATGGAAAAGAATGAGCGCATAATTAAAGGCGCCTTTGCTTTTTGCAATAAGTATACCTCTAAAAAATTCCAGCTGGCCGTGGTGGTTGCTCTTGAGCATTTTAGCGCAATGGTGGCTCATATGGTTTTGAGTAACCCAGATTTAA
>JAESQG010000144.1 GCA_016765265.1 Pseudomonadales bacterium
TTGGCAAATGGAAACCAGTGGCTCTTTTGTTTGGGACGTAAGCTCAACACTAAAGCACGCCATTAATGACGGTACAGGTTGGGTAATTGAGATTATTGCAACAGATTGGAAAATTTATGATTTTGCCATGGCTTACAATTCAAATGACGAATTAGAATTGGTGTTTAAGCAATATGATGATGGCTACAAGGGAATTCGTCACGGAGTAAAAGTAGACGGTGCCTGGATCGATGAAGAGATTTACTATACTGGAAGCACGACGTTGTTAGCAGAATTTGACTCCCAAGATCGGCTACATGTAATTTCTCGTCAGACCGTTGCTTGGAACGGACTAACGGGAGCCGATGGATGCCCCACGTCAAGCGCTGCTTGTTTAATTCATTGGGTTAAGGAACAAGGTATACCCGACGGAGGCGTGGTTCAAAATGGTTGGCTGGCGTCGGTTATTC
This sequence comes from Pseudomonadales bacterium, assembly GCA_016765265.1. Classification (GTDB taxonomy): domain Bacteria; phylum Pseudomonadota; class Gammaproteobacteria; order Pseudomonadales; family DC-out160; genus DC-out160. The sequence goes on from JAESQG010000144.1 coordinate 450, forward strand.
AAAATCAAAATACTGGAACACCTGGAGAGGCACGCGCATTTAAGATTGACGTGGATGACCAGTTACATGTCGTCTACCGAACCGAATCTGCTACTGAGTATAAGATGATACACGCCACTTATACCGGCAGCCCACTGCTTAATAGCATTTGGGATAAAGAAGACATCCTAGTTCGTGACAATGACTCCATACCTGATAGCAAACCGGTAGCAATGTTTATCGACGAGAGCAATATTGTTAGTTTAGTTCACACGCAACCCAGTGATCTGCAGGGGGGAGTTTTCCCCGATTCGGGTCCCCTGGATGATGTGGTTTTAGCTCAGCGTGTTGATAGTCAGTGGCAGACCGAGAAAATTATTACGCTACGTCGTGGTTCTATGTCATTCCCTAGTCTTGCTTTTACTCCTGAGGGTGAGCCAGTCATCGCGCTAGAGTTTGGGGCGGTATTTTGGAATATTTCCTGGGATCGTCATCGTAATACCGTCGCCGGATTAACTGCTAGCTATGATGTTGTTGAATCAGGCCCTTTTCCTTCCGGTTTATATAATCAGCACACAGGCACAACGATATTTGAGAGAGGCAACGAGGCCTCTCCTTATCCCGATCAGCCTTACGTAGCGGTGGGCAGCTCCAACTACGAGTCTTACTATTATACTTTTAGTCAGCCGGGAGAAACCCACTATGAACTGGTGACGCTCGCGACTGATCCCCTCGATAAGGAGGCGGTTAGTCGCGTTACTGCTGACGGCGAGACCATTCAACCTGGCCAGCTTAGGTCAGGGTTTTCAAAACATTTCACCGGTTCTCAGTACTCAAATCTAGAGAGTAAAATTGCTCAAACAGGTGGTACAGCTTTAGGCGATTTTAATGGCGATGGCCTTACAGATTGGATCATTGCCGGTACCTTTGAGGATAGCGCGACCGGCTTTATTCATACGGCTATTGAGTTTCACAAACGATTAACCCCCACACTGAATTTATTCGACAGCACGGTCCACGGCAAAGAGGTATTCGTCGATTACGATTTTGTTACCGATAGTGCGGACGTGTTAACAGACATGGCGGTCGCCGACTTTGATGAGGATGGTAATCTAGATTTTGTAGTTGGATCAAACACTCACTCCCTGTTTCTATATTTAGGTCATGGCGACGGCACCTTTGATGACGCTGTGAATATTCCAGGAAGTTGTACTATGGGAGTGGATAGCGAAGACATCGATAATGATGGCGATGCTGATTTAGCTCTTGCCTGTTACGATGGCGCGACGATCCGTGTTTTACTAAATGATGGCGCTGCTAACTTTACTGAGATAACTCAAACTTACGCGGGTCAGGTACTTTCCGCCAGAACCGGTGTAAGTCTTAGCGACTTTGATCAGGATGGTGTGGTCGATCTTGTATTGTCTCACTACGCAGACCTAGACAACGCTACGCCTACAGAAGGTCTAGCATTTTATAAGGGCAATGGCGATGGGACTTTCGCTACCTCTCCGGTTCTTTCTGGTCCTGAAGTGGGTGCGGCGAGCAATGATGGTTATCGCAATATAGATAATGAAGATTTTAACAACGATGGTTTTATGGATATCGTTTTGGTCGACAGTAAAACACGGCAAACCTATATTTACGCGGGTCAAGGTACAGGTAGTTTTGAAATATTACCTCAACATTTCCCTTTTGTTGACATTCCTTCTTGCGGCGGTGTTATTTGCTTAACCCCTCTCGAGGACTATGAAATATATGATTCAATTCAATTACTGTCGAGCGACAATGCTGATCCAATCAGTGTGTCGACTCGGCCCTACACCTCTTTAATTCCCTATATAGATACAGATGGCGATAACATTGCAGATGAACTTGATAATTGCCTGAATACGTCTAATTTCCAACAAGTCGATCTTGACGGAGATGGTGAAGGAGATGCCTGCGACGATGATATAGATGGCGACTTTATTTCAAATATTGTTGACAACTGTCAACTGACCAACAATATCTCGCAATTTGATTTGGATGGCGACGGCCTAGGCGATGATTGTGATACAGATGTTGACGGCGATGGGGTTTTCAACGTTTATGATAAATGTACCCTTATTGCATCAGGCCAAGAGGATATAGATGGCGACGGCATTGGGGATGCTTGTGATGACAACTCGGATAATGATAATTTCCTCAATGAATTCGATAACTGTCCCTTGGTCAGCAATGAGTCGCAAACTGACTTAGACAGTGATGGTCTTGGTGATGACTGCGATACTGACGATGATAACGATGGAATTGCGGATGCAGATGATAATTGTCCCTTGGCCTTTAATCCGACTCAAGAAGATTTTGATCAAGATGGTTGGGGAGATTCTTGTGATCTGAATGTATCCACTGACGGCAGCCTTGCCAGTTTTGATAGAATCAGCGAAACGGACGGTAACTTTACTGCGCCAATGAATGGCACAGAATATTTTGGCTCCTCTGTGGCCTACCTAGGGGATATAGATGGTGACGGCGTTGGTGACTTAGCTGTAGGTGCGGAAGGACACTACTTAAATCGCGGCAAACTTTATATTCTACTTATGAACGCGGATAACACAGTTAAATCTTATCGTGCTATTTCTGTTCTCAGTAGCTTTTCCTACGTAGGTGCCGATCAAAGTGCACCTACTCATGAACCGGGGGGGACGATCTACACCACATTTACTAACTCTGTTGCTTTCGGTGCAGCGGTAACGACCATCGGTGACTTAGACGGAGATGGAATTCAGGAGATCGCAGTTTCAAGCCCCAATGTGCAGCAAGTGGTGGGTGCCGTATTTGTGCTTTTCCTTGATAGTGAAGGTTCTATTAGAAAGTACGTTCGAATTGCACCGGCTAATAGTTTAGAGCCAGCAGCTGGAGGGTTTGACGGGTCGCATGCTAGTACGATGCCCCAACTTGGGTTCGGAAAATCATTGGCTGGAATTGGTGATATTGATGGTGACGGTGTTGAAGATTTGGCAGTTGGTGCTCCCTCATATGGAGCGGATTCATCCCCAAATTACTCAAGCTACAATGGTGCCATGTGGATTCTATTCCTTAATGCAGATGGNAGCGTAAAATCTCAGAAGCTTATCAACGCTGATACGATGGGGATTACCTTAGAGATATATAGCTGGTTCGGTTCATCCATTACTCGTTTAGGAGACCTCGATGGTGACGGTACCGTTGAACTAGCGGTCGGCGCATTTGGTGAATCTAGTTATCTAGGTGCGGTGTATATCCTTTCCGTAGATTCTTCTGGCTCGGTAGTTTCTCATCAAAAAATTGCCCCAGGTGTGGGTGGGTTTACCGCTGTGATAGATCCGAGCTCTCAATTTGGCTGGTCTGCTGCATCCACGGGTGACCTTGACCAAGACGGAATTCCTGATCTGTTAGTGGGGGCTCGACGTTTTGGTGGTAGCGCAAATTATAATATGGGAGCAGTATTTACCTTATTCATGAATGCCGATGGAACGGTAAAAAGCCATACTCGATTGGATAAATTGACGACTCCAGATATTGGTAATTTTTCACCCACGTGGTTCGGCGACTCATTAGCAGTTGCAGATGTGGACGGGGACCATTCGCCTGAAGTGATTACAGGTGTGCGATTTTACGACCCCGATGGCGATGCCAAAAATAGGGGTGCGGTAGGCATCATAAAATTGAACGCCTTTATAGGGGGAGTTGATAGCGATGGTGACAACGTGTTAGATGGCGTTGATAACTGTCCAGCAGTGGCTAATACCGCTCAGTTGAATGTTGATTTTGACTCGGCCGGTGACGCCTGCGACTTATGTCCATCAGATGCAAATAAGGTTGATCCAGGCACATTTGGTTGTGGCATCATTGATCTCGACACAGATCTCGACGGTGTCCCTGATCAGCTAGATGTTTGCTATGCAGATCCCGCTAAAAGTGACGCCGGGCAATGCGGTTGTGGTGTGGCTGATACCGATGATGATAGCGATGGATACGCCAACTGTACTGACCAATGCCCAACAGATCCGAACAAGATCGAACCAGGGATTNTTGGCTGTGGCATTGACGATACGAATACCGATGGTGACTCGTTACCAGATCAGTTAGAAGCCTGCTATGCCGATCCGTTTAAACTAGAACCAGGGCAATGCGGTTGTGGTGTGGCGGATACAGACTCTGACTTTGACGGTAGTGCTGATTGTAACGATATCTGCCCAGTAGATCCTCTTAAAATAACTGGCGGGCAATGTGGTTGCGGTTTAGAAGATTCCGATGGTGATTTGGATGGAACAGCCGACTGTATTGACAGTTGTCCGGCTGACCCCCTCAAAATCGAACCTGGTATCTGCGGCTGTGGTCTCTCCGATGTAGATGCTAACGGTAATGGCGTTCCAGATTGTGAGGATTCAGAGGGTTTCCAGTTATTCCTAGAGAAATCCACCATACACTTTAAGAAGTCTGATTCTAAGTGGGCCATGTTTAGCGGGAAAATCGAGTTTATCGATGGATACATCGCATCTGATTTCCGTACTGACAGCACTGCATTCGCTGCTGTCAATGCACAGATCGGCGATATCAACCCGGTGGAAATCTACAACCAGGCCGGTCTTTCCATGGATATTTTAGATGCCAACCCAACGGACAATAAAGAAAAGTGGCGCTACAAAGGGGATTGGCGCGAGCGGATGACTATGCGCTTCAAAAATAATATGAAGTATCGTTCTGAGAATGATCCCAGTTTGCCCACGAATATTGGCAAGCTGAAAACACGATTCATTCACGCAGAAGAAACATTGTTCCGTTTTAACTATCGATCCAAACACGCGGCCTGGCCACTGACAATTACAGTGGATGGAATTCATTTGGCCACTATCGACGCCAATGGCGCGGTGACTAGTGCCTTGCCTTATACCCTGCGAGGCAAACGATTGGATATCTTGTTCCCAGATCGATTGGTCCCAGGAAATACAATCAGTTGGTATTCTGATGCGGATCCCAGTGACGGTTATGACAACCTGATCTACCAGCACGAGGCCGCAGCCGATGGAACGGCCGACGCGACCTACTTCAACTCAGGTGGTAAGTTCCAATTGAAGCTGCCTATGGCAGGTCTTATCGATCACGATCATCCAGAACAAAGCGCGCACGTGCAGGTTTCNCTGGGTGANCAGGGNGTGACACAAATCGCNGANGGNTCNTTNGAGATTCCTTGCTATGCNANNGAAGANAAACATTGGAAGTTCCGTGAAGATGAAGATNNNGGGGTTGGNGCTTGTGAGGTAGGTGAGANCGACTAATACTTTTTANTAGNCCTGTTTTATCTTTTAAGCCCCGCTNNGCGGGGTTTTTTATAGGTNTNTTTTATGGAATATTAGNGNANTTCAATTANTCTAAACAGAAGCGACTGCGAGATGGGTTAAGATAATGACTGAAATAAAAACTAGCAATAAGATATTCATGTTTCTAGGAGCAGCGAGTGTTATCGCATTACTTTTTTGGATCAAACAACAAGGAGAAGGACATGAATCGATATCAGATATCACTGAGCAAACGGATAACATCGCAACTGTAGATAGCGATCAATCTGTCTACGGGCGCGGTGACAATGTCGGTGCAAAAGGTGCTAACTTGAACGTCGATAGCGAACTTGAGACTCTTATAGCGGAATTTCGGAGCTTATATGGTGATGCAGGGTCATTAGACTTTGATGCGGCTAAAAAACTGGTAACAGCGCGCAAAGACAAAACCCAGTTATTGGTAAATAAAATGAGCGCACTCGGTCTTGCCGGAATACCGGGATTATTACAGGCGTATGCTAATGCAGTGAAAGGCAAAGAGAAGCTTTTCCTAATTGACTCGCTATCTGGCGTTAATAACGACGCTGGCGTGTCGGCATTAGAACAAATATTAAAGATTGAACAGGTATTTAGTTATCAAGAATATGCGCTAAAGCACATTGCTGAGCACAAGAGTGCTGAAGCTGTAGAAATCTTATCGAATGTGCTAAATACAAATGAAGACCCGCGGTTGCGTATAGGTGCGATACATGCGTTGACGGAAAATAAAGAAGCCTTACCCCTTTTTATAGATCGTATCGCGAATGATCAAGATGAAAAAGTGAGAATCGAAATAGTTCGAGCAATTGGACTTAACAGCAGTCCGGAAGGCTTTCTAGCATTACAAGAAACAATTGCTCTGCAAAATAGTATTACGTTGAAAAAGTATGCGATTATGGAATTGGCGCGCTCCTATGGTAATGAGGCTAAACCCATATTAGAAATTTTGTTGAATGACTCTGATTCCCAAGTTAGCCAATCTGCTCAGCGAGCAATAAAGCTAATTCCGGCTGAGGTGCCGCCCGCTTCTACTATGTCCGTTCAGTAGGTTAATTGCTGAATGAGTATTATGGATATTGTTAGCTAGAATCAAATAATTTGAGCCGTGTAATCGTGCTTTTTATATTGTAGGAGTATCAGTGGATCCTGTTAATTTACCGCCAAACGTCAACTCAGAAGATTGCGTTATTTTGTTTGATGGCGTATGCAAGCTCTGTAATGCGTGGAGTAATTTTATTAAAGCAAAAAAGTGGGCGTTACCTTTTATAGCAGACCCAACAGCGGCCTGGTATTTCAGTCGCACTGTTAACACTGACAGAGAGGGTTCATCTGGTGAGGTAACTGAGAGAGTTGGATGTCCCCTAGAATGACAAGCAGAGCTGCACGGTTGTCGGGTTGTTAAGATTGACGATTTTAAAAACTAACCAGCACGGCATTAGGAATTGCCGGGGTTCTACTGACCCCTAATAGGTGGTATTAAGGGTAGAGTGATTTTCTTGAAATG
>JAESQG010000145.1 GCA_016765265.1 Pseudomonadales bacterium
GAACTAGATCATGGTCATCAACGACCAATACTTTAATCAAAGCGTACTCCAAACTATAAATAAAATATTAAAATAAAATATTAAAATAAAATCAGATAGTTATATTAATTAAAGGCGCGACTCTGTTAGTAACAGATTGATCGAAAGGATAATTATTCGGATTACTATCGGTTCGCAGACTTCACCGGTTTATGTCAGGTTTATCTATCTTGTTGTGTAACGATAATATGCGGGTCTCAATAATGAAAGGGATGAATACAAAAAAACTAGAGCAACTACAAAACCGAATACAAAAGTGACGGTAAAAACACAATGCGGTTTACTTATTTTACCTTTCAAAGTAGTGGCTTAGAGGCAAAGTAAGCGCTTAGAGACATATGCAAATAAAGTATTAAAAGCAAGAAAGGCCCTACCTAACGCAGAGCCTCTAAAAATATGGCGGAGGAGGAGAGATTCGAACTCTCGGAGGGCTATAAACCCTCGCCGGTTTTCAAGACCGGTGCTTTCAACCACTCAGCCACCCCTCCGATGCTCGGTATGTGCACTCTAGATAACGCTAGATACGGCTAAAACGAGATGGGCATGATACCGAATTACCCTTAAGAGTCAACTGTGTTAAACCTTGCTAGATATCCAACTTTAGCGCAAATAAACCAAACTGCAATTTGGACGATATCGCTGACTTGAAAACCAAACTCGTAGCCCTCATATAGTAAGTGCGGCTAAATTAGGTGGCATTTTTTCACAGCACCCAATTTAGCCAAAAATTGACCGTATTTAATCACCTTAACGACAAAAATATCAGGAACATTATCAATCATTACCCTACTTCCTTGATTTTGTTTCTATGACCAGTATCATTAACAAATACACACCATCAGGTCGTACACCGGAGAAAACCTCATGCAAAACAACCCCGCCGTATCCGCCAGTCGTGAATCAGTACTAGCAACAAACACAGTTCTACGAAATACCTACATATTGCTATCTATGACACTTGGTTTTAGCGCTATCACTGCTGGAATATCCATGGCCATGAATTTGGGTCACGGCACTGCTCTCGTCCTGATGTTAGTGTCATTTGGTATGTTATTCGTAGTCCATAAAACAGCTGAATCATCCAAGGGCCTCATTGCGATCTTTGTTTTCACTGGTTTATTGGGTGCTAGCATAGGGCCGATGTTAAACTACTATCTGTCACTACCCGGCGGGTCCATGATGATAATGCAAGCGATGGGCACCACTGCCGTTGCTTTCTTAGGGCTTTCTGGATATGCGTTAACCTCACAGAAAGATTTTTCCTACATGGGTGGGTTCTTAACGGTAGGGCTTATCGTTGTGGTTGTTGCCATGGTGGCAAACATCTTTTTGCACATTCCTGCCCTTAGCTTGGCAGTGTCCAGCGCGATAGTCTTTCTCATGTGTGGTCTTATCTTGTTTGACACTAGCCGTATCATTAATGGTGGTGAGACTAACTATATTCGCGCGACGGTTTCTTTGTATCTTAATATCTACAACATGTTCATCCATCTGCTACACCTAATCTCCGTGTTCTCAGGTGACGATTGATCCAATACTTTTTCGACCAAAAGCCCCGTCAATGCGGGGCTTTTTTGTAACGAGTCCAATATGATCTTCTCCCTGCATATTATCGGCGCTCCCTACAGCAAACAAGCATCACAATCCGCCTATTATTTTGCTAAAGCAGCGCTTAGCAAAGGCCATGCTATCAAGCGCATTTTTTTCAGCAGCGACGGAGTACATAGCAGCAGTTCATTCACGATACCTCCTCAAGATGAAATCAACATATCTGCAAACTGGGCAAAACTGGCCGTGGATCATGAAATTGATTTAGTGATATGTATAGCGGCGGCCCAAAGAAGAGGTTTACTAAACAAAACGGAAGCCAGTCGTTACGGCATACCACATCACAATGTAGACAGCCCATTCACGCTTTCTGGCTTAGGCCAGCTAGTTGAAGCTGCGGTAGAATCAGATCGCCTAATCACCTTTGGATAACCCATGCCTAAAACAAAAAAGGTACTCATTGTAAACCGACAGCCTCCTCATGGCACATTTGCGATGAAAGACGGCATTGATATGGCGCTGATCAACTCGGCCTTTGGCCAATCACTCTCGGTATTATTTTTAGAGGATGGCGTCTACCAACTTTTAAAATATCAAAACCCGGATGCCATAGGTGCGAAGGACCACGCATCCACTTTAGCTATTTTTGAAATCCACGACGTGGACAACGTTTTTGTCGACGATGTAGCACTCAAAGAAAGAACGCTATCCGATTCAGATCTTTCCATCTCAGCAAAGCGATTGAGTCCTACGGATATTAGTCAATTGATGGAAGATCAAGATATTATCCTGAACTGCTAGATTGGAAATCTCATGATATTGCACACTGTTAACCAATCACCACAACAATCCACCACCTTAATCAGCTGTTTGCGAGTAGCTGCTGACGGTAGCGCTATTTTGCTAATTGAAGATGGGGTGTATGGCGCTCTCGACAATGCTCAAACAAAGAAAATTTGGCAAGACCATACAAGCTGCGATACCGACGATACCGACTATACCGACTATAAACTCAAACAAGCATCGGTAAAGTGCTATGTCCTAAAAGAAGATTTAGAGGCAAGAGGTTTACTCAATAGGGTTTCTCAAGCATTCACTATCGTGGATTACCAAGGCTTTGTAGAACTCGCTACCGAGCACCACGTCGTACAATCCTGGTTTTAAATATGGCGTTCACCATTTCAGGTAAAACTATCGCAACGGACAAAGAAGGCTATCTTGCTAATCTAAAAGATTGGAACAATAATGTGGCCAATGCCCTCGCCGCAGCTGAAAACTTGCAGTTAAACGAAGGACACTGGGAAATCATTTATTTAATGCGACGGTTTTACGCTGAATACAAAATATCTCCCGCAATGCGCATACTCTCTAAAGCCATCAAAAAAGAATTAGGGGAAGAAAAAAGTAAGAGTATCTATCTAATGAAATTGTTTCCAGGCAGCCCCGCCAGGATCGCGAGTAAAATTGCCGGTCTCCCCAGGCCTACCAACTGCTTATAACTAAACTGTTAACAAAAAATTAAACTTTAAACTGCCGAGCGACAGCTTCGAGTTTAGAAGTCACCGCACTCAGATCTTCAGTATATTGCGATACCTTCCTCGCACCCTCTGAAGACTCTTCCGCAGTGTTACTAATGGCATTCACATTATTTTGGATTTCTTTAGAAGTCACTTCTTGCTCTTCGGTGGCAGACGCGATTTGTAAACTCATATTTGAGATGGTTTCAACTTTACTCGCAATACTTTCTAGAGATGAGCCAGTAGTTGCGGCTTTTCCAACGCTTTCCTTTGCTTGAGCCTCACCTTGAGTCATAACCTCTGAAATCGTACGGGCAGTTTTTTGTAATTGCTCTATTACCTTATGAATTTCTTTTGTTGATTCTTGCGTCCTAGAGGCCAAGGTTCGCACCTCATCTGCAACCACGGCAAATCCTCGACCTTGCTCACCCGCTCGAGCCGCTTCAATTGCAGCATTAAGTGCTAGTAAATTTGTTTGCGCGGCTATTCCTTGAATAACATCAAGGATGGAACCTACGCTTTCGGTATCAGCCTCTAGCTGACGAATGGTGTCACCGGCTCTTTCAACATCCTGAGCCAAGACATTGATGGACTCCACGGTATCCAAAACAATTTCTCGCCCCTCTTTCGCCATCGCTACCGCTTCTCCAGCTGCGGAAGACGCCGAAGCGGTGTTGCGTGCATTATCTTCCAACGTAGCCAGCATTTCATGAATACTTCCGGAAACCATGACGGTGGCATTCAACTGCTCAGCTGCCACCTTATCAGACTGTCCCGCCAAATCATGTAAATTAGTGGACACATTTATCAAAGGTGGAACGGACGAAACCACCTGCCCAATGATATCTTGTAGTTTCTCAATGAAAATATTGAACCATTCCACTAACTCTCCAATTTCATCACCGGACTGCTGCTTGATCCTTTTAGTCAGATCGCCGTCGCCACGAGCAATATCTTTTAAGGAACTAACCACACTGGCGATATTTTTAGTAATTAGAGTTGTAACCGCATAAGCCACCGTCACTAGAATTCCAATGGTACTAATGGCAACAATCATTCCAGTGAAAAATGCTTGTTCAGAGCCATCCAATGTCATTTCTATATTACTCGTAAACTGGCCGTGAGAATCATCTCGAAATTTCGTTAAATGTTCCTTCACCAACTTCAGCAATCCCGTCATCTCACTGACCATGTCACCCATTCTAGAAAAATCCATAGTGCCATCGATCATAGCCGAGGAAAGGCCTCTAGCTTTGGTATAATAGTCATTGAACGCTGTTTCTATCTGGGCTACTTCTGCCTTCCGATTTGGTTCAAGCTCGTTTATCTCCTTAAAAATAGCGCGCATAGACCGAGCAGTCTCGTCAGCAGTATCTATCATATCCATCTCTCCACTATTAACAGCAGAGTTTAATACGCCAGTGACACGATCTAGCTCAACTAGATTAAAATTTGCTTTTTCTAAAATGGGGAAATAAATATCGCGAATACTTGTCAAACGCTCAGCATTTTGAGCATTGGAGTTGTAGTTGAAACCCAAGTAGGTAGCAAAACCTACAATGCCAACAAAAGGAATAATCAGTATCTTGTACTTGATGGAGATATTGCTAAGCCACGTCATTTTCTATCCTCAGCATGACATATCTTGATACCTCTGAGGGCTTACCAAGACTCCGCCATGTCGTAATCCATTACTTAATTCTGTTTATATGTTCTAATTTCATACAAACAAATCAAGAATATATCTGAACCATTGACCAGACTCCAAAGGAGTTCTCTAATTAAGCATAGCTGAAGTGTGGCCAATGCAAGTAATCCATGGCCATTTCGATGGAAAAATCAGACTAAATTTATGGCACGTCGTCACTATTATAATAGTTAGCTAAACCAAGCCAATTTTTCTCGTAGCCTGACCACATCACCAATGATAATGATCGTGGGCGCCACAACACCTTGACCTTTAATTTGGTCATAAAAACTATTGAGCTCACCTGTGAGCACGCGCTGATCCACCGTAGTCCCTTTTTGCACTAACGCAATAGGCGTGGTATCAGATAAACCATGTGCAATCAGCTGTTTGCAGATATGTTCTAACCCTACCAAGCCCATATAGAATACCAGTGTCTGTTTATCTTTAGCTAATGAGTCCCAGTCAAGATCTAACGAGCCCTCTTTGATGTGTCCCGTAACAAAGCGTACGGACTGGGAATAGTCCCGGTGAGTAAGGGGTATACCCGCATAGCTTGCACAACCTGACGCGGCCGTAATACCTGGCACTACTTGAAAAGGAATACCCTCATCAGCCAATCGATCAATCTCTTCGCCACCACGACCAAAGATAAAGGGGTCGCCTCCTTTCAAGCGGCAAACTCGGTGACCCTGCTTCGCCAAAGTCACCAGTTTTTCATTAATTTGGTCCTGAGGTACGGCATGATCAGCTCGCGCTTTTCCCACATAAATCAATGTGGCATCCCTACGCACCAAATCCAAAACTTCTGGGGAAACAAGTCGATCGTAAAGCACCACATCTGCTTGTTGCATTAGGCGTAACGCTCTAAAGGTCAGTAAATCAGGATCTCCAGGGCCACCGCCCACCAAATAAACTTCACCGACACTATTGGTAGCTGCTTGTTCTGATTTAATCAGATTACCCAACATTTCTTCGGCCGAAGATTCTTTTCCGGCAAAAACCAGTTCAGCAATCGGGCCTTGCAGTACATCCTCCCAAAACCTACGGCGCTCATTAATATGCTTATATTTTGCTTTCACCGCATCGCGATAACGCCCCACCAATCCAGCTAAACGACCGTAGCCAACCGGAATCAATGTCTCTAATTTTGACCTTATTAACCGAGCCAATACGGGCGACTGACCGCCACTAGATACGGCGATCATCACAGGTGATCGGTCTATTATGGCAGGCAAGATAAAAGAACAGAGGTCAGGAGCATCTACAACATTGACCAACACCTCTTGATCATGCGCGTCCTTTGAAACTTGTTCGTTCACCTTCTCATCATTGGTTGCTGCCACCACAAGATACGCACTGCTGATGGCGTCACTTTTATATTTCCCTATATGTTGAGTGCCACCACTTTCTTTGATTAGTTCAGTCAACGCGGGGTTGATTTTTTTCGCCACCACGTGAAGTGTGCCGCCGGCTCTCACTATTAGTGATGCTTTGCGGGTAGCTATACTTCCACCTCCGACAACTACACACTTCTTGTTTTTTAATCGTATAAAAGCAGGAAAATAATCCATACTAAATTACCTAATACTTATCGGAAACGCTAAATAATAAAATCTACACTGCCCATATAAGGCTTTAGCGCCTCTGGGATATGCACACGTCCATCCGCTTGTTGATAATTTTCTAATATAGCCACTAAGGTGCGACCCACCGCTAGACCCGACCCATTGACTGTATGAACAAGCTCTGGTTTTTTCTGATCCGGTCGCCGCCACCGGGCTTGTATTCGACGGGCTTGAAAATCTTCAAAGTTGCTGCATGAAGAAATCTCCCTGTATTTTTGTTGCCCTGGCAACCAGACTTCAAGATCATAGGTTTTCGCGGCAGAAAACCCNANATCACCACCACACAAAATTACCTTGCGATAAGGCAAATCCAATTTCTGTAAAACAGTTTCGGCGTGACCCGTTAAATCTTCTAGCGCTTGATAGGAGTCTTCTGCTTTGACTATCTGAACAAGTTCCACTTTTTCAAATTGGTGCTGGCGAATAAGTCCCCGTGTATCTCGCCCATAAGAACCTGCCTCACTGCGGAAACAAGGCGTATGACACACCATTTTTAAGGGCATAGTCTCGGCAGCAAGTATCTCGTCGCGCACAAGATTGGTGACTGGCACCTCTGCGGTAGGAATCAAATACAACTCTTTCTCACCCTGAATTTTAAACAGATCTTCCTCAAATTTGGGTAGCTGACCGGTGCCGTGCAAGGACTCAGCAGAAACCAAAAACGGTACATAGACCTCTTCATAGCCGTGTTCATTAGAATGTACATCTAACATAAACTGAATCAACGCTCGATGTAATTTTGCCACCGCCCCGCGCATCACGGTAAACCGAGATCCTGAGATTTTGATGCCCGCCTCAAAATCCAGTTGCGATCGCTGTTCACCGAGATCAACATGATCTTTAACGTCGAAATCAAATTGTTTAGGCTCCCCCCATTTTAAAACCTCTATATTGTCGTCTTCATCTTTACCTGAGGGGACGGATACATGGGGGACATTGGGGATACCATTGGATAACGCGCTAAGAGCAATCTGAATTTCCGAAAGCTTAGCATCCGCTGCTGTCTTTTTATCACCTAGCTCAGCCACTTCCTGCAGCAAGGCCTCAACATCTTCACCCTTCGATTTGGCTTGCCCAATCGCCTTGGAGCGAACATTGCGTTCATTTTGCAGTTTTTCTGCTTCAACTTGCCCTTTTTTTCGCTCGCTCTCAAGCGCGGNAAATTGCGCTTGATCTAATGCAAAGCCCTTGATTTCTAACTTCGTCGCAATATCGGCTAATTCAGTACGCAACAATTTTGGATCTAACATTGTATCCTCTTTATAAATTTAAATGNGCAGCGGCCCCAGAACTAAAACTAAAACTAAAACTAAAACTAGAACTAGAACTAGATCTATACACGCTGCCCGAACCACACCCCTANACCTGCGAACACACAACATATCGTCACATTAGCGACTATGTTGCTACCCGCGAGCAATAACTTCCCCTGCTGGATAAGAACAACCGATTGATAGGAAAATGTAGAGAAAGTCGTAAAAGCACCCAAAAACCCCGTGATCAGCAACAACCTCACCAAATCCATCTCAGTAAAGTATTTCGCAAAGAATACCGCTAAGAAACCTAAAACAAATGACCCCAGCGAATTCACCGTTAATGTCCCCCAGGGAAACGCACTGGGAAAATAATGATGAACCCATCCGCTCAGCCCATACCGCGCAACAGCACCTAGCGCGCCACCAATCGCCACCATTAAAACACCGCTTAGGGTCGGTAAAACCTGTACAGTTCCCATCTTCAATTTATAACCTTTCAGTCACACATTCTATTCGTACCGATGCCACTCTGCTTTCTCGTCCAATTCACGCAAGTGTTTCAGTTTTTCACTAATTTTAATTTCCAAACCTCGAGACACTGGTTCATAAAAAGTGGTGTCTTTGTACTGAGGCGGTAAATAACATTCCCCAGCCGCATATCCGCCGTCTTCAGAATGGGCATATCGATATTCATCACCGTATCCCATTTCTTTCATCAGTTTAGTAGGGGCATTTCTCAAGTGTAAGGGCACCTCATCCGATGCGTTTTCCTTAACTAGCTTCATCACCTTATTATAGGCAGAATAAATCGCATTACTTTTGGCGGCACAGGCTAAATACACCACGGCTTGTGCAATGGCTAATTCACCTTCAGGGCTACCCAATCTTTCTTGTACATTCCAAGCATTAAGCGCCAAATCTAGCCCACGTGGATCCGCGTTACCAATATCCTCGCTCGCCATTCGCACAACGCGACGCGCTATATACAGTGGATCGCAACCNCCATCAANCATGCGACAAAACCAATACAAAGCGCCATCAGGCGAGGAGCCTCTCACTGATTTGTGGAGAGCTGAAATCTGATCGTAGAATTGCTCTCCTTTTTTATCAAATCGACGAGGAATTCCCACCAGTATTTCTTTTATTACTTCATCACTAACAAATTCTTCGTCACTTTTTTGCTCTGCAAGGTCAACGGCCATCTCCAGCAAATTCAACAAACGGCGTGCGTCACCGTCTGCAGCTTGCGCTAAAGTCTCCTTAGCATTCTCACTGATATTGATGTTACGATTGCCAAAGCCATGCTCTTTGTCTTCCATCGCTCGATCAATTACCTTGATCAAATCCCTCGGGCTAATACTTTTCAGTAGGTAAACCCGTGCCCTGGAGAGTAAAGCATTATTCAGTTCAAAAGACGGGTTTTCGGTGGTAGCACCAATGAAAATAATCGTGCCGTCCTCCACAAAAGGAAGAAATGCGTCTTGTTGCGATTTATTGAAGCGATGAACTTCGTCAACAAACAATACGGTTTTTCCGCCGGACACCTGCACTTGTTTGGCTTTTTCTACTGCTGCTCTAATATCTTTTACGCCTGAGAGAACAGCGGAAATATTTTCAAAGTGCGCATCCACATGTTGACTCAGCAATCGTGCAAGCGTGGTTTTCCCCACACCTGGTGGCCCCCAAAAAATCATGGAGTGCATTTTTCCACAATCTAATATTTCCCGTAGCGGGCGACCCGGTGCCAACAAATGGCTTTGCCCAAAAATCTCAGACACGCAACGAGGCCGCATCCGAGCCGCCAAGGGCTGATACGGCAAATCCTCTGAAGTTATTGGAAATAAAGAGTCCGTCACTTAAAAGTCTTCAATGATATCGACGCCTTTCGGTGGCGTGAATTCAAATACGCCTGGCGCTATGGTTATATTTGTTTTCACAGTTTTGAACTCAATGGTAGTCTGTTGCCCTAAACTATCCTTAAGATACATTTCAACAAGCACATCATTCAAAAAAGTAACCCGCAGAGACTCAAATAAACCGTCTTCATGTTTGGGCAGCAAACGAAAAATAATCTCTTTACCCGAATCCGATCCCGAAGCCCGCGATATTTCCCGATTAATTTCGAATGCTTCCCCAATTTGCTCCGGATCGCCACTTAACAATAATGCAGGTGTATTCCCTACACTACGATCTAAGGTCTGCACCGTTACTTGTTCTAAATCCAAATCATGGACCCAGAGTAATTGACCATTAGAAATCACATTTTGAAAAAAAGGTGCGCCCGTTATCCAACGAAATTTATAAGGTCGTTGAATGGTTAATTGACCGTTCACCTCCTGAATAACGCCACCACGCGCATCTAAGACTAATTGTGAAAACTCTGCATCCATACTGTTGATCGAGGCCAACAGGGCATTAAGTTGTTTTGTTTCAGCCTGACCCGCTAATACGATCACTGACTGCATGCCTAACAGCAGCCCTATTAAGGCACCAAAAAAATGTCGAATCACGATTAATTCCTACTTGATTACGATTAAAAAATATCTATGCCTCCACAGGGGGTGGGGCCAACACTTCTCTTTGTCCATTCGACTGCATTTCGGTCACTACACCCGAAGCTTCCATGGACTCAATCATTCTCGCTGCTCGGTTGTACCCGATTTTAAGCCGCCGCTGTACTGAGGAAATCGAAGCGCGCCTAGAGTGCGTCACAAATGCCACTGCCTCGTCGTACAAGGCATCCTGCTCACTATCCGGCACTTGCCCGTCCGGCTCAAATCCGGGTGCTGCGCCCGCCTCATGAGTCCCTTCTAAGACCTCGGTGAGATAGTCCGGTTCCCCCCTGGCTCGCCAATCATCACAAACCCTATGTACCTCTTCATCAGAAACAAAAGCACCATGGACACGCACAGGCAACCCCGTCCCGGGCGGAAGATACAGCATATCACCGTGGCCTAACAGTTGTTCTGCCCCTCCCTGGTCGATGATCGTCCTCGAATCCACTTTAGATGACACTTGAAAAGCAATACGAGTCGGCACATTGGCTTTAATCAAACCCGTAATAACATCAACAGAGGGCCGCTGGGTCGCCAAAATCAGATGTATCCCTGCCGCTCGCGCCTTTTGCGCAATGCGGGCAATGAGCACTTCAACCTTCTTCCCTACTATCATCATCATATCGGCAAATTCATCGATCACCACGACAATAACAGGCAAGGGCTCTAATAGAGGAGCCGTCTCCCCTTCGATATCATTGGATTTCCAAAGTGGATCGGGGATTGGATTATCATTTTTAATAGCGTCTTTCACCTTGCGATTAAAACCCGCTAAATTTCTCACCCCCATGGAAGCCATCAGTCGATAGCGCCGCTCCATCTCAGCCACACACCAACGTAATGCGTTAGCCGCCTGACTCATATCTGTCACAACGGGAGTCAATAAATGAGGAATATCATCATATACCGACAATTCCAACATTTTAGGGTCTATCATTATCAGTCGCACTTCCTCAGGAGTGCACTTAAAGAGCGTACTAATTAACATAGCGTTTAAGCCCACAGACTTGCCTGAGCCCGTGGTACCCGCCACTAACAAATGCGGCATTTTCGCTAAATCAGCAACAACGGGATTACCCGAAATATCCTTGCCCAAGGCGACGGTTAACGCGGAAGGTGAATCGTCATAAGCCGAGGACGACAACACTTCACTCAGCATTATCATCTCCCGTTCTTCATTCGGTATCTCAATACCTACCACGGTTTTGCCGGCAATAACCTCTACCACTCGGACACTAACCACCGCAAGTGAGCGTGCTAAATCTTTTGCCAAGTTGGTAATCCTGCTAGCTTTAACACCTGCGGCGGGCTGGATTTCAAAACGAGTCACTACNGGNCCNGGNATAACNGCAACCACTTCTACCTNTACCCCGAAGTCTTTNAGNTTNATNTCCANTAGNCGAGACATTCCCTCTAACGCTTCGGAGGAGTAACCCTTTTTGTGACCCTCGGTAGGCTGGTCCAATAGATCCAAAGGCGGTAGCTCTCCTTTAACTTTGGTGCTAAATAAACTCTTCTGCTTCTCTCGCTCTACTCGCGCGCTTATCTGCACAGGCTTAGGCTTGGGCGCGATGGCAGGTATTGGTTTATTTTCTACCACTACTTTTTCTTGTTCAAAAATAGCCTTACGTGCTTTTTGCCGTTTTTTTGCATCAGCCTTTTCTATCCATTTTTCCTTATAGTCTCGGAACTTATTCTGCATTCGAGCAAGCCCCTCCAAAGTAAGTTTACCGGTGATATCCATTAACCAGATCCAAGACAGATCAGTGAATATAGTCATACCGATAAAAAATAATGCCAATAAAATAAGTGTCGCACCCAGTAGATTAAACCCGCTTACCATTGCCTCACCGAGTTCAGTTCCGAGAATCCCTCCTGCTGCTGCGGGCAAATATTCAGGCGCCACGAAATACAGTTGTGCCAACCCAGTCCCTGCACACATTGTTAACACAAATCCCAAAACCCTTAATCCCGCCAAAAGCCAGTCCCATTGCGCTCTTGCACGATCCCGAAACACCAGCCAGGCCCGATAAATAATCATAAGCGGAAATAAATAAGCCAGATAACCAAACAAAGAAAGTAATACATCGGCGCTCCACGCTCCCGTCCTCCCTGCTGAGTTGAGTACATGTTGACTATGACCCACATGTGACCAACCCGGATCAGCGGGCTCATAAGTGGCTAGCGCAATCATCAAATACACAGAAACCGCAACGAACGAAATCATAGCGCCTTCTTTAATTAAGCGAGCCAGTGGTTTTGACCACAGTGGGCTCTCAGGATAGTCCGCATCATTTTGCGTCATTTTTTTTCCTTTGCTTCTAGAATCCACACTTTTTTTCTTCCTTGGTCTTGGCACCTGGTCATTATTCTTTACTGCGTTCAACTGATCCCTCCTTGGGAATGAGATAATCGAAATTATCTACATTCTACACCTTCAACACATCCAGCTCTATCTTACCAGCGCGGACATTGACTCCCGCGGCCAAGCCAGAATGGTTTGTCCAACCTTCCTTCGCAAGATGTAGAGCGTAAGGTAAAATAGCTCCGGACAACGCTTGAGACGAAGTTTTAGGTACAACACCAGGCAGATTTGTAACCCCCATATGTACCACATCATGGAGTCTGTAAATGGGATCTTCATAGCTAGTGGGTTTTATGGTTTCAATGCAACCACCCTGATCAACGGATATATCCACCAATACAGAACCCGCTTCCATCGTTTGCACCATCGCCTCAGTCACCAAGGTNGGAGCTTTTGCGCCAGGCACGAGTACTGCTCCCACCACTAAATCCGCACGCTCAACTGCCTGTTTAATGGAATGCTCAAATGCGTAAAGTGCCGATACGTTATTGCCAATCTGTTCAGCCCTAATCAAGGCATCCTCTTTTAGATCAAAAACCTGAACCTCAGCGCCCATATGTGCCGCCGCATAAGCTGCGTTCCAACCCGCAACGCCTGCCCCAAGAACAACGACTCGTCCGCGCCCAGCGCCAGGGACCCCCCCTAGGAGNACGCCTTTACCCCCGGNAACTGAATGGAGGTAATGTGCGCCCGCGTGTACGGCAACTCTGCCAGCAATACTGCTCATGGGTGCTAGGATGGGCAACTTGCCGTTTTCCTCTACCGTCTCAAAAGCGATAGCCGTCAAACCCGTTTTCTGCAGTGATTCGGTAAGCCGTTTATTGGCAGCCAAATGCAAGAAACAAAACAGCGTGTGCCGGGATTCTAATAACTGGAGATCATGATCTATCGGCTCTTTAACCTTGATAATTAAGTCTGCGGCGGAATACAGGGATTTAGCATTATTGCAAACACTAACACCCACTGAACGATAGNTGTCATCGCTGTAGNCAGTNAGCTCCCCGGCTCGCGACTGAATAAAAACCTCGTGCCCTGCTTTCACCAACTCAGCAGCAGCATCGGGTATCAAACCCACACGCCCTTCCTTCGGTTTGACTTCAGTGGGAATACCGACTTTCATCTAATTTCCTTATGAATGTTGTATACCAAGATCATTTCTATGAAAGTGTTTATTATAGCTCCTGTCTCCGGTTAGGATTTGGATATCACCAAGGAAATCCCTTCCCCTGAGCACGGCTTAATCAATCTATGAAGATTAGGCCGACAGCATAAATACATAACTGAGAAAATGAGAAATATTCATTAATTGCTAATATTCATTAATTGCTAATATTCAATAGAACTAATATTCAATAGAACTAACTATGACGAGACCGACAGTATGAGTGGAGCAGAGAAAGGCCGTACCAGACATTGCCAATTGTTAATCTTGGGCACAGGCCCAGCAGGATATACCGCCGCAGTGTACGCAGCTAGAGCTAATCTCAACCCGGTCATGATCACCGGAATTGAACCAGGCGGACAATTAACAACGACTACAGACGTAGATAATTGGCCTGGTGACAATGATGGGGTACAGGGCCCAGAGCTGATGGAGCGGATGAAGCAACATGCCGAGCGCTTTGACACTGAAGTTATATTGGACCACATACAAAAGACCGATCTAAGCCAACGACCTTTCACTTTAACTGGNGATAATACTGTGTACACNTGCGATGCTCTCATTATTTGTACTGGNGCATCTGCACAGTATCTTGGTCTTGAGTCCGAAGAGGCATTTAAGGGCAAGGGGGTCAGTGCCTGTGCCACATGCGATGGGTTTTNCTATAAAAATAAANAAGTGGCTGTAATAGGTGGTGGCAATACAGCGGTGGAAGAAGCTCTCTATTTGTCTAATATCGCTTCAGAAGTCACTTTGGTTCATCGGCGCGATGCNCTCAGATCGGAAAAAATCCTTCAAGATCGAATTTTTGGAAAAGAAAAAAACGGCAATATCACTATCGAATGGAATCACACATTAGATGAAGTATTAGGTGATGATATGGGTGTAACTGGTGTGCGCTTGAAAAACACGAAATCCGGGGTAACAAAAGAAATAGACACCATGGGAGTCTTTATCGCTATAGGACACACGCCTAACACCAGTATATTTAAAGATCAGCTAGAGATGGAAGGCGGTTATATTACGATCAAATCTGGCAATGATGGTAGCGCCACCACTACCAGCGTGGAGGGTGTATTCGCAGCAGGAGATGTGACTGATCACGTATATCGACAAGCGGTCACTTCAGCAGGATTCGGCTGTATGGCCGCATTAGATGCTGAAAAATATCTTGATGAAAANACTTAAGCGCTAGCCTATGTCTGTACCCTGGCTGGANCCTATTAGCATTGCATTTCCACCCACGAACAAGGCCCTGGATGATCCCAACGGCTTGTTGGCCGTGGGTGGTGATTTAAGTACAAATAGGTTATTAGCTGCTTACCAGCGGGGAATATTTCCTTGGTACGAAGAAGATCAGCCAATTTTATGGTGGACACCCTCCCCTCGGGCAGTGCTGTTTACCGATCAACTNCACATATCTANGAGTCTCAAAAAAACACTCANAAAAAACCGTTTTTCAGTCAAAGCANACCAGCAATTTGAGGCAGTAATTGATGCATGTGCCGCCCCAAGGGTGGAGAGTGTCGGCACATGGATTACCTCAGATATGCGACTCGCCTATATCGACCTCGCGAGGAAAGGCTACGCTCATTCAGTTGAAACCTATAGAAATAATCAGCTCGTTGGTGGTTTATACGGGATTTGCTTGGGTCGAGTATTCTTCGGTGAATCCATGTTTTCTTTAGAAGCGGACGCGTCCAAAGTCGCTTTAGTTCACCTGGCTCAACGGTTAAAAGACTTCGGATTCAAGATGATAGATTGTCAGGTTTATAGCGATCATTTGGCTAGCTTAGGGGCTATTGAAATTGAAAGGGCAGAGTTTGAATCTATCTTAAATCAGTATGTTAATGCTAANGACTGCGATTCTAACGCACTCTGGGATAGAATCGGGGATTAGAGGGAAGCAGCAATAAGCTGTGCAAACTGGACGATTTTGGCAAGCAACACCAACTGTACCGCCCCATACAAAATTGCTTGCATGGAATATTGGCGAAAATAGCTATTTGCATCAATAATACAGATAGGCTAGTAATACGTGAACGTTCCTTAATATGTAGGAAATTTAAATGACAGCTGATCTGGCGACGATTAAATTTTTCGTTACCCCGTCACATAAATGTAGCTATTTGCCGAGAGAGGACGCGACCACGCTATTCGCCGATCCAAAAGTAGTTGCACAAAGAGATACTTATAGTGAGCTTTCGGAACTCGGGTTTCGCCGTAGTGGTAACTATCTTTATCGCCCTCACTGCAAACGATGCGATGCCTGTATCGCTGTTCGCATTCCCGTAGATCAATTTAGCCAGAGTAAAAGGCACCGCCGAATTTGGCGCAAGAATGAAGACTTAACCGTAACTCAAGTTGCCAGCCAATATAGTAAGGAACATTACGAGGTGTATGCCCGATACATTTCCAACAAACACAGTGACGGCGATATGTTTCCCCCCTCAGTCAATCAGTATCAATCGTTTCTGCTAAGTGATTGGGGCACAACAAATTTCATTGAATTTCGTTTACAGGACCAATTAATCGCAGTGGCCGTTGCAGATGTGATGACCAGCGGTTTATCTGCTGTTTATACGTTCTACGAGCCGGATTTTCAACAACGTAGCCTGGGAGTTATGGCGGTACTCTGGCAAATTGAGGAAGTAAAGCGACTGGGCTTACCCGCTCTTTACCTAGGCTATTGGATCAAAGAATGCCCCAAAATGCGTTACAAAGAAGAATTCAGCCCACTCGAGATGTTTATCAATAATCGTTGGGAACCTTATAGAGGCTGAACAGCTCGTTTTATCAAATATCGCCAAAATTNACGCAGGTTTATTTTGCTTATGCTGCGAAATTCGGGCAAAATTCACGCCTGTAAAAAAACACGATTTAGATCGATGATATTTTGCTCCAATGGAACGGGTATTCCACCAAATACTATATTTTAAACTCAATATTAGTTTTTAGACTCAATATTGTAATTCAACTAGAGGTTATCACTGGATGGCGAAAGAAGATCAAATAGAAATGGAAGGCACCGTTATAGAAACATTGCCCAACACTATGTTTCGTGTTGAACTTGAAAATGGACATNTTGTAACTGCTCACATTTCAGGAAAAATGCGTAAGAACTATATCCGCANCCTTACCGGGGATAAAGTGAAGGTAGATATGACTCCCTATGACTTGAGTAAGGGTCGAATCACTTATAGAGTTCGTTAAAAAAGCCGCACTCTTGCAAGTGCAGCTTTTTCCGTTTATTTCGACCCNCTTTCTTTTATTTCGACCCNCTTCCTTCGCTAATCAGTTTCTATTTCAAATTCAAGCTCATCTTCTTTAACCTCAATATGAATATGACCACCTCCACTGGACAAATCACCAAATAATATACGTTCCGCTAGNGGTTTCTTCAGTTTTTCCTGAATCAAACGGGACATNGGCCTTGCTCCCATCTTTTCATCATAACCATGGGTAGCCAGCCAATCTCTCGCGCTACCGGATAACTCAATGGTAATCTTGCGCTCATCTAATTGAGCTNGAAGTTGGGTAATAAACTTGTCCACCACGGTTTTGATTACATCAATATTCAATGGGCGGAACTGAATAATGCCATCTAGGCGGTTTCTAAACTCCGGTGAGAATGCCTTGTTAATATACTCCATACCGTCAGTTGCATGATCTTGCTCTGAAAAGCCCATTGAACGCCGGCTCATCAAGTCTGCACCCGCATTGGTTGTCATTATCAAAACGACATTTCTAAAATCAGCCTTGCGGCCGTTGTTATCGGTTAGGGATCCGTGATCCATAACCTGCAACAGTAAATTGAAGACATCTGGGTGTGCTTTTTCTACTTCGTCTAACAGCAAAACACAGTGGGGTTGCTTGGTGACCGCTTCGGTTAGCAAGCCACCTTGATCATAACCAACATATCCTGGAGGCGCACCGATTAATCGAGACACCGTGTGTCGCTCCATGTACTCAGACATATCAAACCGTAGTAATTCGATGCCCATTGTTTCGGCAAGTTGCTTCGCCACTTCCGTTTTACCTACACCGGTGGGGCCAGCAAAAAGAAAACTACCAACCGGTTGCTCCGGATGATTTAACCCGGCCCGCGATAGCTTTATCGCATTGGCAATGGCATCAATCGCTTCATCCTGGCCAAACACAACCATCTTCAAATCTCGATCAAGATTTTTAAGCGCTTCTTTATCTGAGGAAGAGACGCTCTTAGTTGGAATTCGAGCCATTTTTGCAACAATGTTCTCAATATCACCTACACCAATGACTTTCTTACGCTTATTTGGTGGCTGAAGGCGCTGAAATGCTCCTGCCTCGTCAATCACATCGATGGCCTTATCCGGCAGGTGTCTATCGTTAATGTATTTGCCCGCTAGCTCAGCAGCCGCTTGTAATGCTGTATCGGTATAGCGGATTTCGTGATGCTCTTCAAAGCGACTTTTCAAACCCTTGAGTATCTGATGGGTTTCGTCAACAGTGGGCTCGTCAATGTCAATTTTCTGAAAACGCCTTGCCAGGGCCCGATCTTTCTCAAAGATACCGCGATACTCTGTGTAAGTAGTGGACCCCATACATTTGATATCCCCCGAGGCCAACATCGGTTTTAATAGGTTAGAGGCGTCCATCACTCCACCAGAAGCCGCCCCAGCCCCAATAATTGTGTGTATCTCATCGATAAATAAGATCGCCCCTTCTCTTTTCTTCAATTCAGCCAACAGCGCTTTAAAACGCTTTTCAAAATCGCCTCTGTATTTTGTTCCCGCAAGCAAAGCACCAAGGTCAAGAGCAAAAACCACTCCATCGCTAATAGCATCTGGTACGTTTTCTTCCACTATTAACTTTGCCAGCCCTTCCGCTATAGCCGTTTTACCGACACCGGGCTCACCTACCAACAATGGATTATTTTTGCGTCGCCGACAAAGAATTTGTACTGTACGCAGCACTTCCTCTTCTCGCCCGACTAGGGGATCAATGCGTCCAAGAACGGCTTGTTCATTGAGATTGGTTGCATAGGCTTCAAGTGGATTTTTACCGGATGATTCTTGTGAATCTTCCTCACCAGAATGCTCAAGGCCACCACCGGTATCAGAATGCCCGGGTTGTCCATCGGAAATTTTGGAGATCCCATGGGCAATAAAATTCACGACATCAATTCTAGCAACGCTCTGCTTCTTCAAAAAGTAAACGGCCTGGCTCTCTTGCTCGCTAAAAATGGCAACGAGCACGTTGGCGCCTGTTACTTCTTGCCTGCCTGTAGACTGCACATGAAAAACGGCACGCTGCAAAACCCGCTGAAAACCCAGGGTTGGCTGAGTTTCTCGCTCAGTATCGGCACTGGGAATGAGGGGTGTAGTTTCATTGACGAAATTGCTCAGCTCATTGCGCAACTCATCTAAATTTGTCCCACTTGCTTTGAGCACCTGAGAGGCTGAATCGTTGTCCAGTAAAGCCAATAACAAATGCTCTACTGTCATGTATTCATGCCGCTTTGTTCTCGCTTCTCTAAACGCGAGATTTAATGTTACTTCGAGGTCTTTACTCAACATTTTTACACCTTCACCTTCAGCTAGCCTAACTACGCGATCAACTGTTGCACTTCACACAATAGAGGATGTTGATTCTCACGCGCGTATTGTATGACTTGCGCAACTTTCGTTTCAGCAACGTCCTTCGTATACGTGCCACACGCTGCTTTTCCTTTGGTATGTACCGTCAGCATAACTTGCGTTGCTTTCTCTCGGTTCATGCTAAAGAGTAGCTCCAGTACCTCCACCACAAATTCCATCGGGGTGAAATCGTCATCAAACATGATGACCTGGTAAAGTGGCGGCGGAGCTAATAAAGCTTCCTCTTCTTCGAGAGCTATATCGCCGACTTGCTCCTCTTCGGGATAATCATCATCCCTCTGATTTAATGTTAGCTGAAGAACGCAGGTTTTTCTCATAACCAGAAATCATAAACCTTATAAATAAAAGACCTTGAACTAATATACCCATAGCAAATGGAGATTATATGCACCATAAATGCTTAAAACACAAATGCTTTGACCACATAGTACCTTTCTTAGTGGTTTTCTTACTAGTGAAAACATTTTCTTATTCTTTATAACATTTTCTTATTGTTTGGCACTTTCTAGTACTTGACTATTGCCTTTTAATAAACCAAAGTTTGAGGCGTTGCCTTAACAGAGGCTAAAAGCAGCACGAAATCATAATAAACGCGTTAGTTAATGGATAAGCTCACGTATAACAGCTGTTTGACACATGGATTGAGCCTAGTAATCAGCCAAACCAAATCGCAACCTGCTTTTATCGTGAACGCGCCCTCGTTTTCTTATGCTTTCTAGTGCTTCTTCGCCGCTACCAGGCACTCTTGGGTTTCTAGAACTAATTATATTTTTTGATAAAAGTTTTTAATTAGCTCTAGAAACCCAGGATTAAATTGGATTGTAAGGTATGGATACGCTCAGTATACAGTCTATGGCTAGGATGCTAAGGTTTTAAAAGCTTTAGGTGTGCAAATAATCGCATAACGATAAGGCTAGAAACATGGCAGAAAATAAAGTCTGACAAATGACGTTAAGCGGTTGGAAACAACTTCGATTCGTCGACATGGCGTGTGCTTACGCAAGATGTATTGCAAGCCAGTATAATTATAATGTTGGATTACTGTCGCGAAGCGGCAATTGCCCAGAGGGAATATCAGTATGGCTACTGGGAAAGTAAAATGGTTCAATAATGCCAAAGGATATGGTTTTATTCGGCCGGATGCAGGTGGTGACGACTTATTTGTTCATTATTCATATATTGAAATGGGCGGCTACAAAAGTCTAAAAGCGGGACAAGTGGTGGAGTATGATATTCGCGAAGCGCCGAAAGGCCTACACGCTATCAATATCCGCTATGAAGATAGTGATCAAGTGCCTGCCGAATCAGCCTCTGAAACAGAGCAGATAGCTGAAGATTCAGAGACCGCTACAGCAGAGACTTCGTCATTATTGGATAATGAAGAGGATACTCAGCAGACAACTCCTGCATAGTCAGTCATTACTGTAGGGCACCATACTGGCGCCTAAAGTAGACTAAAGCAGATTGCTGAGCTGGATCCAAGCCCCACGGGCATTCCTGTGAATGGAACTTGCCTGTGTGGAAGCGCCTGTGTGTCAATTTTGCNTTCTATCTCTAGCAACGATCACCGTCAGCAGCGATTACAATAGAATGCGAACGGCNGGCTTGTGCCGAGCCAAGACGTGCCCGCCGTAGTTATGCTCGCAAAAGGCATTTCAGAACTAGATTAAGAGTGTTGGTCGCGTTATCTACTATTTGCTTTAGAATATAGGCATGTCCAATATCATTCTCTTTAATAAACCGTTTCAAGTATTAAGCCAGTTCACTGACCAAACTGAGCGCAGCACTCTTGCGGATTACATCGAGCTAAAAGGGTTTTATCCCGCTGGCCGCTTAGACTACGACTCNGAAGGATTGNTGTTGCTCACTAACGATGGAAGGCTACAGCATAAAATCGCCCACCCTAGCAAAAACCTGTANAAAACATATTTCGCTCAGGTAGAGGGTCGTATTACTGATATAGCAGTGCAGAAGCTACGGGACGGTATCACGCTCAGAGATGGCGCGACTAAACCCGCTAAAGTTAGCAAAATGAATGAACCTGTTATCTGGGAGCGCAATCCTCCTATTAGAGAACGGAAGAATATTCCTACCTCGTGGATAAAGCTCAGCATCTGCGAAGGTAAGAACCGTCAGGTAAGAAGGATGACCGCTGCAGTAGGCTTCCCTACCTTGCGTTTAATCAGAAAAGAAATTGGGCTATGGGATTTGGGANAATTATCTCCNGGGGAATGGCAAAAAGCGTNAACTTTTTACTTCTGCCACCTATCGGCAGCATCTTCGTCACTCTTGCGACTATCGACCCACCGACTTTCTCCTGACAGATTTTCTTTTTTCCAAAAGGGCGCCTGGGTTTTTAGATAATCCATAATGAATTCACAAGCGAAGAAAGCCTCACCACGGTGCTCACTAGTCACCCCCACAAAGACAATTGGGTCTTGCGGCTTGAACTCACCAACGCGGTGTATCACTTTAACGCCAATAAGTTTCCAGCGCTCCTTTGCCTGCGCTACAATCTTGGAAAGGGACTTGATAGTCATGGCAGGGTAATGCTCCAAGGTCATACTTTTAACGTTAGATCCCTCATTAAATTCTCTCATCACCCCTATAAAAGAGACCACTGCACCAACCCGCGCATTTTGGGACTGAAGTTGCTGGATCTCTTTTCCAGAATCAAATTCGTCCTCGTGAACCATCACCTCGAAAACCGAGTCATTTTTACTAATAGGATCATCCATATTCATCCTCCACTCACCGGCGGGAAAAAAGCCACCTCATCACCATCATCCAGCGAGTGCTCCATACCTGCCATCTCTTGATTTACCGCGACTAAAACACCTTTGTCGCCGCCCAAAGCCGATCTCCAGACTTCTCCTCTCTCCATGAGTCGCTGTTTTAATGCCTGCACATTACTTAGAGAGGACTCATACTCAATACTCTCCTTATCCTTCCCTAGAGCCTCCCTGATCCGCGCAAAATATAATACGCTAATCATTCCGCTCGCCACTCCCCGCTTTTACCACCACTTTTTTGCAGCAATTTCACTTCGGAAATAACCATCCCTTTATCGAC
Organism: Pseudomonadales bacterium; assembly: GCA_016765265.1. Classification (GTDB taxonomy): domain Bacteria; phylum Pseudomonadota; class Gammaproteobacteria; order Pseudomonadales; family DC-out160; genus DC-out160. The sequence continues at coordinate 22,469 of JAESQG010000145.1, forward strand.
GGCCTTACACATATCGTATAACGTCAGTGCTGCCACCGAAACCGCTGTCAAAGCCTCCATTTCTACCCCCGTTTGGCCCGCCAATTTACAACGGGCCAACACGACTATTTGATTATTTTCTGGTTGAGCATCCAATTCCAACTTAACGGAGGTCAGCATCAAGGGATGACATAACGGGATTAGGTCCGAGGTTTTTTTTGCCGCTTGAATACCGGCGATTCNCGCCACCGCCAGCACATCACCTTTTGCGTGTTTACCTTCANCTATCATGGCTAAGGTTTCGGGTTTCNTGGTTATCCGAGCTTGAGCGACGGCTTCACGTTGAGTAACATTCTTCTGGGTCACATCGACCATACGTGCGGCACCGGTTTCATCCAAATGACTAAGTGTTTTCTTCATTTACTTTTCGCGGAGCCTCTCAGTAATCTAACGGTTGCTTCTCTAACGATTCCTTCATAGAACATTTCGAGCGGGATAATTCAAATAATTTTGATTATTTTAACTGCTCTTAATGCTGCAGAGGAACAATACCACTAAGGTTTTCAATAAGAAATGGCCAATTCAACCTTGATTCAATGCGATTTCTTGAGCAAAAAGCACGCGTTCAAGGTATTATCAGGAATGACTACCTCTATTGCGTTTAGAAACCAGCGAGTTACAAATTAATGCCTAAAACCGAAAAAGTGATAGTGGGACTGTCTGGGGGGGTGGACTCCTCAGTCTCCGCCCTACTGCTACAGCAGCAGGGGTATGATGTCGAAGGCCTTTTCATGAAAAA